>NZ_JBFRIY010000012.1:0-90753 GCF_041468565.1 Shewanella sp. 10N.286.54.B9 | reverse complement strand
TATTCACGGCGACTTGCAAAAGCTCAATGCAGCTGAATTACGTCCCATTGCCATATATTCTCTTAACCCTTACTGACTTTTAGACTCTTTAGCTTTACTCCCCTCGAGTCTCAAAATGAGTTTTTATCCTGAGAGCAGAGCAAACCTGTTCTCAATAGATAGCTGAAAGCTACCGATATATGTGTTGTTAACCCACTTAACTTTGTTTGTCCTCCGATTAAAAAACACTATTTAAATTAGCTGGTTCTAAGCTAAAGCAAATCGCTAGCATCAACTGATATCTGCCCGTATAATCGCCTAAAAATGTGCGTCCTTAACAGTTCGTAAACATTTATATGACAGTAGAAACTGTATTAACCCTACATAATAAAAATCAAGGAACCTTGTTCCATGCTAGAAAAACTATTCAAACTAAAACAGAACCAAACATCGTTAAAACAAGAGGTTGTAGCGGGATTAACCACTTTTTTAACCATGGCTTATATTATTTTTGTTAACCCTATGATGCTTGCCGATGCGGGTATGGATCATGGAGCTGTGTTTGTGGCTACCTGTTTGGCGGCGGCAATTGGTTGCTTGATAATGGGGATTGTCGCTAACTATCCAATCGCGCTTGCTCCCGGCATGGGCTTGAATGCGTTTTTCACTTACACGGTTGTGGGTGAAATGGGCTACACATGGGAAACAGCATTAGGCGCGGTTTTCCTCTCAGGGATCTGCTTTTTAGTACTCTCACTGGTTCGTATCCGTGAGTGGATAGTCAATAGTATTCCAATTTCATTACGCTTAGGTATTGCAGCCGGTATCGGTCTATTTTTAGCGCTAATTGGCCTTAAAAGTGCGGGTATTGTGGTTGCTAGTCCTGCGACTTTAGTGACAATGGGCGATGTGACTGCCTTTCCAGCTGTGATGGCGGTACTGGGCTTCTTCTTGATTATTGCCATGGTGCATAGAGGCATGAAGTCTGCGGTGATTATTAGCATATTGGCAGTTACAGGACTGGGTCTACTGTTTGGTGATGTACAGTATCAAGGCATAGTGGCAGCGCCGCCTTCAATTATGCCGACCTTTATGAAGATGGATCTGTCGAGTGTACTTGAAGTGAGTATGCTGTCGGTGGTTTTTGCATTCCTGTTTGTGGATCTGTTCGATACTTCGGGGACGTTAGTTGCCGTTGCTCAGCGCGGTGGCTTTTTAGATGATAAAGGCAAATTGCCGCGTTTAAACCGTGCACTGACTGCTGATAGTACCGCCACGATTGCAGGTGCTATGCTCGGAACTTCAACCACCACCAGTTATATTGAAAGTACAGCAGGCGTGAGTGCTGGTGGAAGAACCGGTCTAACTGCCGTTGTGGTGGGGTTGCTGTTTTTAGGTTCACTGTTTATCTCGCCACTTGCTGGTATGGTGCCAGCCTACGCGACAGCAGGTACACTGTTCTATGTGGCTATTTTGATGATGTCAGGCCTTGTGCATGTTGAGTGGGAAGATATCACTGAAGCGGCGCCAGTAGTGGTGGTTTGTATTTTAATGCCACTGACTTTCTCTATCGCCACGGGTATTGCGATGGGCTTTATCTCTTACGCGGTGATAAAACTGATGAGTGGTCGTTATAAAGATTTAAGCCTTGGTGTGGTAATTTTAGCCGCGCTGTTTGTGGCAAAGTTCATCTATGGCTAAATATGCTTGTTAACAGCTGAATATTGTTGATCGTTACAGAAGCCACCTCGGGTGGCTTTTATTTTGCCTTTTGTACGCTAGCTAAGTTAATGGGCTGCAAAGCTTACTGTAAAGCGGCAATAATATGAGATATATCCAATTCATCTAATTTATTTCTGCTCTTTGTGGGTACTCACTACCAATTCAAACCTAGATTGGGTATAAGGTTTATTCAATGTATTTTAGCTAGATAATAATGAACTTAAGTGAGATTGCTTACCGCCGCGTGGTGGTAAAACTGGGAACGAGCGTGTTGACTTCTGGCAGCCGCAAATTGGATAAAGCACATTTAGTTGAACTTGCTCGCCAAATGGCAAGTTTGATGAAAGCGGGTGTTGAAGTCGTGCTTTGCACTTCAGGTGCTATCGCCGCAGGCAAAGAGCATTTAGGCTACCCCGAACTCCCCGATACCATGGCAAGTAAGCAATTATTAGCAGCGGTTGGTCAAAGCCAGCTTATCTTGGCTTGGTCGCAGCTCTTTAGTATCTACGGTTTGCATGTTGGCCAGTTATTGCTAACTCGCGCCGACCTGCACGACAGAGAGCGTTATCTCAATGCCAGAGACTCTTTAAACGCGCTGCTGGCTAACGGCATTATCCCGATTATTAATGAAAATGACGCTGTCGCGACCACGGAAATTAAAGTGGGTGACAACGACAACTTATCTGCACGTGCGGCGCTACTTTGTGATGCGGATATGCTTATTCTACTAACGGACCAAAAAGGTTTGTTTGATGCCGATCCTCGAAATGACCCTAATGCAAAGCTAATCACTGAAGTGGTTAATATTGACGATAGCCTGCGTATGCTGGCAGGTGGCGCAGTTTCAGGCTTGGGGACAGGCGGTATGGCAACCAAGCTTGAGGCGGCTGATATTGCTCGTCGTGCGGGTGTTGAGGTGGTGATTGCTTCTGGACACCATAAAGATGTGATTCAAAAAGTGGTCTGTTCAACACCGGTGGGTACCCATTTTACTGCGTTAGAAAACCCGTTAGAAAGCCGCAAGCAATGGATTTTGGCAGGCCCTGCAACACGAGGTCAAATTCGGCTCGATCCTGGCGCAGTTGCCGCGGTGACGGATAAAGGCAAAAGCCTGCTATCGAAAGGCATTACCGAGATAAACGGTTTGTTCCAACGCGGTGATACCGTTGAGTTAATAGATAGTGCTGGTAGAGTCTGCGCCAAAGGCATGAGCCGTTATAGCTCGAAAGATTTAGGCCTAATAGCGGGCAAACATTCAGATAGCATCGAGTTGGTGCTCGGTTATGATTACGGTGACGCAGTGGTTCATCGCAACGATATGGTGGTGTTATGAGTAATAGCGAGTTTCTAAATAAGTTAGGTGAACAGGCAAAGAATGCAAGCTATGCTCTGGCAAGCCTAACGGGTCAGCAAAAGACGGCATTGCTGCGTTGTATCGCGAGTAAGCTGACTTACGCTAAAACAGAGATTATTGCGGCTAACCAACAAGATGTTGAACAAGCAAAAGCAAACGGCTTATCTGAGGCGATGATTGATCGTCTGTTGCTCGATGAGCCGCGCTTACTTAGCGTGATAGCTGATATTGATAATGTGATTGGCCTAACCGATCCCGTGGGCAGTGAGATTGATAGCCGCCTACTTGATAACGGCCTGCGTTTGTCTCGCCGCCGTGTACCACTCGGGGTTATTGGTGTTATTTACGAAGCACGTCCGAACGTGACTGTTGATATAGCAGTGTTAGCGTTAAAGACGGGCAACGCGGTTATTCTGCGTGGTGGTAAAGAGACCTTGGCCTCAAACAAAGCATTATGCAAAGTGATCCGCAGCGCAATGACGGAGCAAGGTTTACCTGAAGATTGCGTACAGCTCATTGATAATCCAGATAGAAGCTTGGTGTCTGGTCTACTGAAACTCGATAAGTATGTCGATATGATTGTACCGCGAGGCGGGCAGAATCTGCAGCGTCTTTGTGCTGAGCAAGCCACCATTCCCGTTATTTTGGGCGGCATCGGTATTTGTCATCTGTATGTTGATGTGCAGGCGGAACTCGAAAAGGCGATAGCCGTTATTGAAAATGCCAAGGTGCAACGGCCTACGGTGTGTAATGCACTCGATACGGTATTGGTACATCAAGCTAATGCTAAGCACTTTATTCCTGCATTGTGTAAGCATCTTGCAACAAAAGGCGTGAGCTTTTATGGCTGTGAGCAAGCTCAAGCGGTGATGGCTAATAATGAACAACAGATATTACCAGCCACTGAAGAGAGCTACTCAACTGAGTGGTTGTCGTTAACCCTCGGAATTAAGGTGGTGGATAGCCTAGAAGATGCCGTGGCGCATATCCGTCACTATTCAAGTGGTCACTCTGAGTCTATTTTGACTGACAACATCCATACAGCTAGCGAGTTTATGAATGCGGTCGATTCTGCTGCGGTTTACGTTAATGCCAGTACCCGCTTTACCGATGGTGGTGAGTTTGGTTTAGGCGCAGAAGTGGCGGTCAGCACTCAAAAGCTACATGCTCGCGGCCCGATGGGACTCGAAGCGTTAACCACTTATAAGTGGTTGGCTTGGGGAGATTACACTGTAAGAGGCTAATCATTGGCTATTCAACTCACTCAATAATGCATTGAAGCTTTGTTTTAAAGCTACTCGTCATAAAAGGTCGCTATAAGCGGCCTTTTTATTGCCCTGATAACTCTCTATTTCATATTCGTTGTGCGCAGCTGATTCAAACCTGAGGTGGTCAGAATTGCTATTAACTAGTGTGGAATAACATAATCTTATCTACTTAATGTCAATAAGGATGTGTTAAGTTATTGAGTTTAAAGTGAATAAAAAGTTGGCCTGTCGATTGCAATTCAATTGTTAATAAATGAAAGATAATCAAAAGGACTTTACCATGACGACTTCCCGCTTATTTACAACACTGTTCCTTATATTGGCAATGACATCAACGGCAGCGATGGCTGCATCAACCCGAACCTTGAGCGAGAGTTATCAATATGATGGCCAACAGGTAAGCCTTGATATGGGGATTGGTTCAGCTAAGTTTGTTGCCACTGACAGTAATGAGATAAAAATTGAGGTGGTAGTTGAAGATTCAGACACCAATTGGCTGTTCTTTTGGGGCGATACAAATCTTAGTGATATCGCTATCGAGTCAAAGCTAACAACCAAAGCACTCAATCTTAGTTTAAATGAACAAGATAATATTGAGCAGCAATGGACGGTGTACTTACCAAAGCAAGCAGCATTGTCATTAGAGGTTGGTGTTGGCGCAATTGAAGTTAGCGGTATGACTAATGATGTTGAAATCTCGTTGGGAGTAGGCAGTGCCATTGTTGAACATCAAGTTACCTATAGCAGTATTGATCTTGATTCAGGAGTAGGCGATGTATCAATCAGTGAGCAGGGGAAAAACCTCACTGTTAAGAGAAGCTTAGTGGCGCAGTCATACTCGAACAATGACCAAGCTGGCGAGGCATCACTCACGGTTGATGTCGGTGTTGGCGAGGTTATCGTTACTAAACTGTAGTAACTTCAACTTGTCGTTAAAGAATAAAAAAAACCGGCGTTTGCCGATTTTTTTATTAACTCTTATTGCTGCATTACCATTACACTGGCGCGCGTTTGTTGGCGCGCCACTTGCCAAGTTTTGGCAGTAGCTGTTGCAATGCCAGCGCCGACAAGATCAGTGCAAGACCGATATAGGTCGATTCTTCAATGTTTTCTTGCAATATCCAGGCTATAAAGCCGATTGACAGTACTGGGGTGATAAACACCAATGTGGTAATACTGGCGGTGCGTTCAGTCTTTTTAAGCGCGACAAGCCACAGCACAAAGGTCACTCCCATCTCAAATAAGCCAACATATACACCAGCGAACATGCCCTCGAGATCCCAAGCGGGTAAGGTTTGCGTCGTCAACAATGCAATGGTTATAAAAGGTAGTCCTACTAAGAAACTCAGCAGTAAACTGACGACCGGATCGCCTTTGTCCTTAGTGTTGACTATCCAATACAGTGACCACAGTAATGTGCTGGTTAGAGCCAGTAACACACCTGCAGTACTTTCAAATTGAAAACCCGTTAAATTGCCCTTAGTCGCAATGGTAAATACCCCAAGGTAAGCAACGACTGCCGCAACAACGTCACTTTTTCTTAGCTTTTGTCCTAATAAAGGTACTGACAATAGAGGCAGCAGAATCGCCCACGTATAGTTTAGTGACAATGCTTGTTGTGCTGGCAGTAAGTCATAGGCCTTAAACAATACTAAATAGTATAGAAAAGGGCTAAGCAAACCGGTTTGCAAATAAAACAGTGGTCGATTAGCAAATTGCTTGCGTACGAGTGATAGTTTACTTTGCATGGCAAGGATCACTCCAAGTGCCACAATAGAGGTGATTACCGCAATAAACACCAACTGTAACGGCGTGTAATGCGACAATGCTAGTTTAAAAGCGGTGGCGACAGTCGACCACAGCAGTATTGCACCTATGCCGAAAGCATAAGCCTGATGGGATTTTTTCAATTTTTATTACTCTACTACGTCGAGACTACATATATACGTGCAACACGGTCAGACCACATAGATTGCACAACTACTTCTCCGATTGTATGCATTATACGTTTGTGCATATTAGTGAACTGAGATTTAGATCAATAAAATGCAATCAAATGACAAAATTTACACTTTTCCCTTGTATTCGTTTCAAACGTCCCAATATAGGTAACCAAGAGACGAAATGGGTAAAAAATTAAGACTTGAAAACGATTCAGTCTGACCCCATTTCTATTACCAGATAACAAATTTAGTTTAGATAAGATTTCGGAGGACTCCATGGGTAGAATTATTGGTATCGATTTAGGCACAACAAACTCTTGTGTTGCAGTATTGGACGGCGACAAAGCTCGCGTATTAGAAAATGCTGAAGGCGATCGTACTACACCCTCAATCATCGCATACACTGCTGATGAAACTTTAGTTGGTCAACCTGCAAAACGTCAGGCGGTAACAAACCCAACTAACACCGTATTTGCTATTAAGCGTCTTATCGGTCGTCGTTTTAAAGATGATGAAGTTCAACGTGACGTTGACATCATGCCATTCAAAATCATCGGCGCAGATAATGGCGATGCTTGGGTAGAAGCTCAAGGTAAGAAAATGGCTCCACCACAAATCTCTGCTGAAATCTTGAAGAAGATGAAGAAAACTGCAGAAGATTACTTAGGTGAAGAAGTCACAGAAGCGGTTATTACTGTTCCTGCTTACTTTAACGATTCTCAGCGTCAAGCGACTAAAGATGCTGGCCGTATCGCTGGTCTTGAAGTTAAGCGTATTATCAACGAGCCAACTGCAGCTGCACTAGCATACGGTATTGATAAGAAGCAAGGTGACAACATCGTTGCTGTATACGATTTAGGTGGTGGTACATTTGATATCTCTATCATTGAAATCGACAGTGTTGATGGCGAGCAAACGTTTGAAGTACTTGCGACTAACGGTGACACTCACTTAGGTGGTGAAGATTTTGATAACCGTATGATTAAGTATCTTGCTGAAGAGTTCCAAAAAGAGCAAGGTCTTGACCTACGTAACGATCCGCTAGCCATGCAGCGTCTAAAAGAAGCTGCAGAAAAAGCGAAGATTGAGCTTTCAAGCACAACACAAACTGAAGTTAACCTGCCTTACATCACTGCTGATGCAACAGGTCCTAAGCATTTAGTGGTTAAGATCACTCGTGCAAAACTTGAGTCACTGGTTGAAGACCTAATTACTCGCTCACTTGAGCCACTTAAAGTTGCCCTAGCAGATGCTGACCTTTCAGTTTCTGATATCAACGAAGTGATTCTTGTTGGTGGCCAGACGCGTATGCCTAAAGTACGTGAAGAAGTTTCTTCATTCTTCGGCAAAGAGCTACGTCAAGATGTTAACCCAGATGAAGCCGTTGCTATCGGCGCTGCAGTTCAAGCGGGCGTACTATCTGGCGACGTTAAAGACGTATTGCTACTAGACGTTACGCCACTGTCTCTAGGTATTGAGACTATGGGTAGCGTAATGACTAAGCTTATCGAGAAGAACACTACTATCCCGACTAAAGCTTCGCAAACGTTCTCAACTGCAGATGACAACCAAGCAGCCGTGACTATTCACGTATTGCAAGGTGAGCGTAAGCAATCAAGCGGTAACAAGTCTCTAGGTCAATTCAACCTAGAAGGCATTGAACCAGCTCCACGTGGCATGCCACAAATTGAAGTTGCATTCGACATCGATGCTGACGGTATCTTGCATGTATCTGCTACAGACAAGAAGACTGGTAAAGCACAGAACATCACTATTAAAGCCTCTTCAGGCCTAAGTGATGAAGAAGTTGAAGCTATGGTTCGTGATGCTGAAGCACATGCTGACGAAGATGCTAAATTCGAAGAGCTAGTCACAGCACGTAACCAAGCTGATGGCATGGTTCACGCAACTAAGAAGCAGATCGAAGAAGCCGGCGAAGAACTACCAGCTGACGAAAAAGAGAAGATTGAAGCTGCAATGGCTAACGTTGACACTGCCACTAAAGGTAGCGACAAAGAAGCGATTGAAAAAGCAACTCAAGAGCTAATGGAAGCTTCTTCTAAGCTAATGGAAATTGCCCAAGCTAAAGCGCAAGCACAGCAAGGTCAACCAGAAGGCGCAGGCGAAGCGCAACAAGATGCTCACGCAGGTGATGATGTTGTTGACGCTGAGTTTGAAGAAGTGAAAGACGACAAAAAATAATGACGGTTAATCCCTAATTTATTCAAGCGGGCGTTGGAGGTAACTCTTACGCCCGTTCGTGCAACTCCAGCAAAGAAAGCATGAGATTATGTCAAAGCGAGATTTTTACGAAGTATTAGGTGTCGGACGTGACGCCAGCGAACGCGAAGTGAAAAAAGCTTATAAGCGTTTAGCAATGAAGTTTCACCCAGATCGCAACCCAGGTGATAAAGAAGCAGAAGCTAGCTTTAAAGAAGTTAAAGAAGCTTATGAAATCCTAACCGATAGTGATAAGAAAGCGGCGTATGACCAGTTCGGTCATGCTGGCGTGGATCCAAATCGTGGCGGTGGCGGTCATGGCGGAGCTGATTTCGGCGACGTATTTGGCGACGTATTTGGTGATATCTTCGGTGGTGGGCGTCGCGGTGGCGGACAACGTCAAGCGGCGCGCGGTAGTGACCTGCGCTACAACCTTGAGCTTTCTTTAGAGGAAGCGGTTAAAGGCTTAAGTAAAGAGCTACGTATCCCAACATTGGTTGCTTGTGAACCTTGTGACGGCACTGGCGCTAAGAAAGGCTCTAAACCGACAACTTGTGGTACCTGTCATGGCCAAGGCCAAGTGCAGATGCGTCAAGGTTTCTTTGCTGTACAGCAAGCCTGTCCTACCTGTCATGGCCGCGGCAAGATCATTAAAGATCCTTGTAATAAGTGTCATGGCGAAGGTCGCGTAGAGAAGAGTAAAACATTATCAGTTAAGATCCCTGCCGGGGTTGATACTGGCGACCGTATTCGTCTATCTGGCGAAGGTGAAGCGGGCGAGTTTGGTGCACCTCCTGGCGACTTATATGTTCAGGTTAGTGTTCGCGAGCATGCAATCTTCCAACGTGACGGCAACAACCTTTACTGTGAAGTGCCTATCTCATTTAGCAAGGCTGCATTGGGCGGCGAGATTGAAGTGCCAACATTAGATGGCAAAGTTAATCTTAAGATCCCAACTGAAACGCAAACTGGACGTATGTTCCGCATGCGTGGTAAGGGCGTTAAGTCAGTTCGTAGTCATGCTGTTGGTGATTTATTGTGTAAAGTTGTGATGGAAACGCCAGTTAACCTTAACGAACGTCAAAAAGAGCTATTGCGCGAATTTGAAGGAACATTAACTGGCCAGTCAAAGAAACACAGCCCCAAAGCTGAAGGTTTCTTCGATGGTGTTAAAAAGTTTTTTCAAGATTTGAATAGCTAATAACGCACTAAATAGTTCTATAATTTAAGCCTCGCAATTGCGAGGCTTTTTGTTATTAGCAATATGGAATCAAGTATATGACTAAAGGATTACTGATATTTATTAGCTCGGTACTGCTGCTGTCGGGGTGTGCGACTCACCAATCACCTACTGGTCGTGGTCAAACCTTACTGTTTTCATCACAAGAGATGTCACAGCTGGGTGATGCTTCATTTGCACAATTAAAGCAGCAAGAAAAGGTCAGTCAAAACAAAGCAACGAACAACTATGTCAGCTGTGTAGCGGATAGGATAACCGCTGCATTACCTGATCAAAGCTTACCGTGGGAGGTGGTGGTATTTGAATCTGAACAAGTCAATGCTTTTGCTCTGCCTGGTGGTCATATAGGTGTTTACACTGGCCTGCTAAATGTTGCGGTCAATTCTGATCAGCTAGCCACTGTAATCGGCCATGAAGTGGCGCATGTGTTAGCAAACCACAGTAATGAGCAGGTGTCGCGTGCACAGCTAACTGGTGCTGGGATGCAACTGGCTGATGTTGCCCTAGGCGCTGGTGGTATTGAAGATAAGAGCCTATATATGGCTGCGCTCGGGCTCGGAGTACAAGTCGGCTACATCTTACCTTATGGTCGCGACCAAGAATCAGAGGCCGATATTATCGGGGTAGAGCTAATGGCTAAGGCAGGCTTTAACCCTGCACAAAGCGTAGAGCTATGGAAGAATATGGCTAAAGCGGGCGGAGAGCAGGGGCCTGAACTGTTATCGACCCACCCGTCACACGGACAACGTATTGCACAATTACAACAAATGCAGGCCAAAGCTCAACCGCTTTATGAAGCGAATCGTGTCAGTGTGAAAAATACTTGTCAAAGGCCAAATTAGCTTCCCTTTTTAGGGGAATATCACAGATAATGTGCTAAACTGGCGCGCGAAAATTCATGAATCATTGAGAGTAAAATCATTATGTCTGATAAGTTCAGTACAATTGAAGAGCAAGCAAGTTACGGTGTTGGTCGTCAACTAGGTGAGCAACTAGCTGCTAACTCGTTTGAAGGTATCGATATTTCTGCCGTTCAATTGGGTCTATCTGACGCTTTCGAAGGTAAAGAAAGTGTAGTGGCTATGCAAGATATGCAAATCGCATTCACTGAAATCAGCCAACGTATCCAGAAAGTGCAAGAAGAAGCTGCCGCTGCTGCATCAGAAGTTGGTGATAAGTTCCTTGCTGACAACGGCGCACGTGAAGGCGTTGTGACTTTAGAGTCTGGTCTTCAATACGAAATCATTACCGAAGGTAATGGTGACAAGCCAAACGCTGATTCAACTGTTCGTACTCACTACCACGGTACATTCATCTCTGGTGATGTATTTGATAGCTCTGTTGCTCGTGGCGAGCCAGCTGAATTCCCAGTTAACGGCGTTATCGCTGGTTGGACTGAAGCACTACAACTTATGCCTGTTGGTTCTAAGTGGAAGCTTTGCGTACCACAGCACTTAGCATATGGTGAGCGTGGCGCTGGCGCTGCAATCCCACCATATTCAACTTTGGTATTCGAAGTTGAATTGTTAGAGATTATCTAAGTTAGCCAATAAGCCTAAGTTAATACTTAGGCTTTTTTTTGACAATTAGTTAGGAGTACTGAGATGACTGAAAGAGTAAGAGTGGCGATTACCGGCGGCAGTGGCCGCATGGGACGAACTCTTATTGAAGCGGCTAAACAAAATGATGCTATTTTGTTAGGCGCGGCGATTGAGCGTGCGGGTTCAACGTTAATGGGAGTTGACGCTGGCGAGCTTGCAGGTGTGGGGGCAATGAATGTTGCAATCACTGATTCACTAGATAAGGCCGTTGATGATTTTGATGTACTCATTGACTTTACCTCGCCTGAGGCTAGCGTGATCCATACCGATTGGTGTGCTAAACATGGCAAAGCCATTGTGATTGGCACTACTGGTTTCAATCATGCTCAAAAAGAGCAGATTTCAGCGTACTCAGAACAAGTACCTATTGTAATGGCTCCCAATATGGCTGTTGGCGTTAATCTAATGTGGAAACTGTTAGAAGTTGCGGCTGAAGTGATGGGGCATTACAGCGATATTGAGATCATCGAAGGGCATCACAGATACAAGAAAGATGCACCATCAGGCACAGCACTTAAAATGGGTGAAGTGATCGCCGAAACCTTAGGGCGTGATCTCGAAAAGTGTGCTGTTTATGGCCGTGAAGGTATTACCGGTGAGCGTGATAGAGAAACCATCGGCTTTGCTACCGTTCGTGCTGGTGACATTGTTGGCGAACATACTGCACTATTTGCTGATATTGGTGAGCGTCTTGAAATCACCCATAAAGCATCGAGTCGAATGACTTTTGCTAATGGTGCTATGCGTGCAGCTTCCTGGCTCAGCGCTCAAGGTTCGGGGCTGTATGATATGCAACAAGTCCTTGGCTTAAAACAATAAATATTCAAAACCGCTATTAGCGGTTTTTTTATGTGAGAACAGTTATTTTTTTTTAAAGTACAGTTCCACTATAGACTAGTGCCAGTTTTACGTATAAAATCGGCGGAATTTGTCAAAATTTCGTATTTTAGCGAAAGTTGGTATTTTAAAAAAACACAAAAAACATTGTATTTCAATGGCTTGGCTCTTTCCGGAGGTCGCGTTGACAAAGTCTGCCTTACTCGTACTTGAAGATGGAACCGTTTTTTCTGGCACTGCAATTGGTGCTGAAGGGATGTCTGTTGGTGAAGTGGTATTTAACACTTCAATGACTGGTTATCAAGAAATTTTGACTGATCCATCATATGCTCGTCAAATGGTAACCCTCACTTACCCACATATTGGTAATACTGGCACTAATGATGAAGACACTGAATCGTCGTCTGTTCATGCTTGTGGCCTTATTATTAGGGACTTGCCTCTTATTGCAAGTAACTTCCGAAATCAGCAATCTTTAAGTGAATACTTAGAGGCCAACAATGTTGTTGGTATTGCGGATATTGATACCCGTAAATTGACTCGTATTTTACGAGAAAAAGGCGCCCAAGCAGGATGTATTCTGGTGGGTGATCTTGATGAAGCCAAGGCGCTAGCAGCTGCTAAAGCGTTCCCTGGTTTAAAAGGCATGGATTTAGCCAAAGAAGTAACAACTACTGAAGCCTACCCATGGCGCAGTGGTAGCTGGCGTCTTGTGGGCGGTTTACCGTCAGATAAGGCTGAAGCTGAGCTTAAATATAAAGTCGTTGCTTACGATTATGGTGTTAAGCGTAACATTTTGCGCATGCTGGTTGACCGTGGCTGTGACGTCACAGTGGTACCAGCGCAAACGCCTGCATCTGAAGTATTAGCGATGAACCCAGATGGGGTTTTCCTATCAAACGGTCCTGGTGACCCAGAGCCTTGTGACTATGCAATCACTGCGATTCAAGAGATTTTGAAGACCGATATTCCGGTATTTGGGATCTGCTTAGGCCACCAGTTGTTAGCATTAGCTTCTGGCGCTAAAACCTTAAAAATGAAATTTGGTCATCATGGTGCAAACCATCCAGTGAGCAATATCGAGCAAGGTAATGTGATGATCACCAGCCAAAACCATGGTTTTGCCGCTGATGAAACAAGCTTACCAGGCAACATTAAAGTGACTCACAAGTCGCTATTTGATGGCTCATTGCAAGGTATTCACCTTACTGGCAAGCCTGCGTTTAGCTTCCAGGGTCACCCTGAAGCGAGCCCTGGACCACATGATGCCGCGCCACTGTTTAATCACTTCATCGATTTGATTGAACTGTATCGCCAGAATGCCAAGTAGTAAATTCATCCGGGAGAAGATTTAAGCAATGCCAAAACGTACCGATATAAAGAGTATTCTTATCCTAGGTGCTGGACCAATTGTTATTGGTCAAGCCTGTGAGTTTGACTACTCAGGCGCTCAAGCCTGTAAAGCCCTGCGCGAAGAGGGTTACCGAGTTATTCTTGTTAACTCTAACCCTGCAACCATTATGACTGATCCAGAGATGGCCGATGCAACTTATATCGAGCCTATTCACTGGGAAGTTGTCCGTAACATTATTGCTAAAGAGCGTCCAGACGCGATCTTACCAACAATGGGCGGCCAGACTGCACTTAACTGTGCGTTAGAGCTCGAAAGCCGTGGCGTACTAAAAGAGTTTAATGTCGATATGATTGGCGCAACTGCCGATGCTATCGATAAAGCCGAAGACCGTAGCCGTTTTGACAAAGCAATGAAGTCAATTGGCCTTGAGTGTCCTCGCGCAGGTATCGCTCATAACATGGATGAAGCTCGTGCTGTATTAGCTGAAGTCGGCTACCCATGTATTATTCGCCCATCGTTTACCATGGGCGGTAGCGGTGGCGGTATCGCATACAACAAAGAAGAGTTTGAGGATATCTGTTCTCAAGGTCTGGAACTGTCGCCTACCAGCGAACTGCTTATCGACGAATCTTTGATTGGTTGGAAAGAGTACGAGATGGAAGTGGTTCGTGACCGCAACGATAACTGTATTATCGTTTGTGCAATCGAAAACTTCGATCCAATGGGCGTGCACACTGGTGACTCTATCACCGTGGCTCCTGCACAAACATTGACGGATAAAGAGTACCAACTGATGCGTAACGCATCACTTGCAGTACTGCGCGAAATCGGTGTTGAAACCGGTGGTTCAAACGTACAATTTGGTATCAACCCGAAAGATGGCCGTATGGTTATCATCGAGATGAACCCGCGTGTATCGCGTTCATCTGCACTGGCATCAAAAGCAACGGGTTTCCCGATTGCTAAAATTGCAGCCAAGCTAGCTGTTGGTTTTACTCTTGATGAGCTAAGTAACGATATTACGGGTGGCGCAACGCCAGCGTCATTTGAGCCTGCAATCGATTACGTTGTTACCAAAATACCGCGTTTTAACTTTGAAAAGTTTGCCGGTGCTAATGACCGTCTCACCACTCAAATGAAGTCTGTTGGTGAAGTGATGGCAATTGGCCGTACTTTCCAAGAGTCACTGCAAAAAGCACTACGTGGTCTTGAAGTCGGTAAGAAGGGCCTTTGCCCTGAAATCGACATCACCGAAGCGGACGCTATGTCGCGCATTCGTCATGAGCTAAAAGAGCCTGGTGCTGAGCGTATTTGGTATATTGCCGATGCATTCCGCTCTGGTTTATCGGTAGATGATATTTTTGCGCTAACTAATATCGACCCTTGGTTCCTTGTACAGCTTGAAGATTTACTTAAGAGCGAAGCACAAGTTGCTGAAGCGGGTCTTGCTGGTTTAAATGCCGATGTATTGCGTAAGCTTAAGCGTAAAGGTTTTGCCGATTCACGTTTAGCAGCATTGGCGGGTGTCAGCGAGTCTGAGGTACGTAAACTACGTACTCGTTTTGAGATTCACCCAGTCTACAAGCGTGTTGATACCTGTGCTGCAGAGTTCTCAACCGATACGGCTTACATGTACTCTACTTATGAAGAAGAGTGTGAAGCTAACCCATCAAACCGTGACAAAATCATGGTACTGGGCGGCGGGCCAAACAGAATTGGTCAAGGTATTGAGTTTGATTACTGTTGTGTGCACGCTGCATTAGCGCTACGTGAAGACGGGTACGAGACCATCATGGTTAACTGTAACCCTGAGACGGTTTCTACCGATTACGACACATCAGATCGTCTGTACTTTGAGTCAATTACTTTTGAAGATGTACTTGAAATCGTACGTATCGAAAAGCCAAAAGGCGTTATCGTGCAGTACGGTGGTCAAACACCACTTAAACTTGCACGTGATTTAGAAGCGGCAGGTGTACCGATTATTGGTACCAGTCCTGATGCGATTGACCGCGCAGAAGACCGTGAGCGTTTCCAGCAAGCGATTGAACGTTTAGGCATGAAGCAGCCTGAAAATGATACCGTGACAACGGTTGAAGGTGCGGTGATTTCTGCAGAACGTATTGGTTACCCGTTGGTGGTTCGTCCATCATACGTACTCGGTGGCCGTGCAATGGAAATCGTTTATGACGAGCAGGATTTACGTCGCTACTTTAATGAAGCGGTTAGCGTATCGAATGCTTCGCCAGTATTGTTAGATAGATTCCTTGATAATGCTATTGAAATCGATATCGATGCGGTATGTGACGGCGAAACGGTAGTGATTGGTTCAATCATGGAGCATATTGAGCAAGCGGGCGTTCACTCTGGTGACTCTGGTTGTTCATTACCGCCATATAGCTTGAGCCAAGATATTCAAGATCGCATGCGTGAGCAAGTGGGCAAGCTTGCTATGGAGCTAGGCGTTATCGGTTTGATGAACGTACAGTTTGCGGTGAAGGATGACGAGATCTACATGATCGAAGTTAACCCTCGAGCAGCTCGTACTGTACCATTTGTATCGAAAGCAACAGGTGTTCCGTTAGCTAAGATTGCTGCACGAGTGATGGCTGGCCAAAGTCTTAAGTCACAAAACTTCACTGAGGAAGTTATACCGCCATTCTACTCTGTAAAAGAAGTGGTATTGCCGTTTAACAAGTTCCCAGGTGTTGATCCACTGCTTGGCCCTGAAATGCGCTCAACCGGTGAAGTAATGGGTGTGGGTGACACGTTTGCTGAGGCTTATGCTAAAGCGCAACTGGGTGCGACTTCGGAAGTGCCTAAGTCTGGACGTGCACTTTTATCGGTACGTAATAGTGATAAAGCGCGTGTTGCAGATTTGGCGGCTAAGTTAATTGAACTTGGTTACGAAATCGACGCGACACACGGCACAGCCGTTATCTTAGGTGAAGCGGGTATTAACCCACGCTTGGTTAACAAGGTTCACGAAGGTCGCCCTCATATTCTTGACCGTATTAAGAATGATGAATACACCTACATTGTTAACACCACTGAAGGTCGTAAAGCGATTGAAGACTCACGTCAACTTCGCCGCGGTGCACTGCGTTATAAAGTGAACTACACCACGACATTGAACGCTGCTTTTGCAACATGCATGGCGCATGCTGCAGATGACCGTTCAAATGTAAGTTCGGTGCAGGAGCTGCATAAACGTATTACTAAGTAATCGTTAATGTTTGAAAAAGGCCGCTGATTGCGGCCTTTTTTATACCAAATCTAACTGTGAGTAATTGTATTATACCAATCGTAGTAAATAACTGTTCACTCTAGCTTGTTAAAGCACTCGATAACGTCGTTAAAAATTTTGACTGTAGAATAACTACTTATCGAAAATTTCTGCCTTGTTCTCAAGTGTTTTTCCTGCGCTATTTCTGAACACTTACTTACTTTGATTGGTATTATTACGCTGCATATAGGTGAACTTGTTCGCGGTTAACGAAAATTTATCTTACTTTGCTAGCAAGTCCGAGCAAGGTTGAGTAAGCTCTATCCATTCCATAGAGTGCATGTTTTGCGCTTAGCGTTTACAATAACGCAATTCCACCAGATTTTTATCCCGTTGGCATGCAAACCGTCAGCGAGGACTGCTTTTGTTTTAAAGGAGACGAAAGAAGCTTATGAGTAAGGTTCCAATGACGATTATCGGCGCTGAACAGCTACGTAAAGAATTAGATATTTTGAAGTTCGAACGTCGCCCTAAAATTGCAGAAGCGATTGGCGAAGCCCGCGAGCTTGGCGATTTGAAAGAAAATGCTGAATACCATGCTGCTCGTGAAGAGCAGGGGCTATGTGAAGCTAGAGTTCGTGATATTGAGGGCAAACTGTCACATGCTCAAATCATTGATGTGACGACAATGCCAAATACTGGACGCGTCATTTTTGGAACCACTGTGACAATCTTAAACATTGATACCGATGAAGAAGTGACTTATCGCATTGTTGGTGAAGATGAAGCTAATGTGAAAGAAAACTTATTGTCTGTAAGCTCGCCCATTGCCCGTGGTTTAGTGGGCAAAAGCGTTGATGACGAAATCTCTATTACCACACCTGGTGGCACCAATGATTTCGAAATCATTAAAGTAGAATACATCTAACCTTAAGCTTTGATGTTTAAATGAAGGCCGCTAGTATAGCGGCTTTATATTTTTGATTGTAATCTGGTTCACAAGCTTAGTTATCAATACTTGGCGTTATCGCGATAGTGTGTTTACATAAGCTTAAACTAATTTAGTTATAGGGTGTTTTGTGCGATTGTTTGGGATGGTCGGAACCATATTGTTGCTTATTTGGGGGCTTTTACTGTCACCTATGTCAGCAAGTGCGTCTGCCGAAAACCTAAACCTACATAACTCTCAACCTTCAAGCCAATCTTCAAACCAAGCCAACGCTGGAACTTTTGTTGCCGATGTTACCTTTGTTGAACCATCGCAATTTTCTGTTCAGGACTGGGTTATTAAAGACTCCTTGAGTCTGACTTTATTGGACCCTTCTGAAAAAGCAACTGTAAAAGAGCGTACACAAACTGGTTTACAAGCGAGTGAACTCGAGCACACATTTCCACCACACTCGGAATATGCACCGCTTGTATCTCAACGTTTTATGAGTTTTGCGCAACATGAGAGATTGCATAGTCGACCAGACTATCAACTCGCGTTCGAATTCGTTTCACCGGTGATTCCATCGTTAACTGTCGGTTATCGAATGGATTCCACTCCTGCTGTTGATTGGCAATTACACATCGATGGCTCATCTTCTAGGCTTTCCGCATGGAAAGAGTCCAATCTTTTATATCGTTTATCCCATAGTCGCTCCGCTTAGCTAACAAGCAATAAGCCTTTTCAGGCTTCTCTATCAAGAACAGTTCATCTTTGATGTCAGAAACCGTAGTTTCAGATATTAGCTCGTACTTGTACTTTCAAGCTTATGTATTGAATCAAGTGCCTTTGAATCTGTTGTGATGCTTTACTGTTTTTATACATGACTCGATTGAGTCATTAATGGCGAAGCGTTGCTCTTGATAGTTGTTACTGCAATATCCCTTTATTGAACTCAATGTATTAAAAACATTCTGAGTGGGTGCTGCAGTTCTTTTTCGCGTTTTTAGTGAATACAAAGAGCAAAACAGTATGAGTAAACAAAATAAAGCAACAATTCTAAACCATTACAGTGCATGGAAGTATGTGCTGTTAGTGGTCACTATCACCATTATGTTTTTCAGTGCACTACCAACATTTTATGGTGAAGATTCCGCTATCCAAGTGGGCAAGAATGCCGGTCTTGAGGTAGAACCGTTGGCGCTGCAGCAACGCTTAATATCTTCAGGTATTGACGTAAAAAGGATTGACCAGTCACACGGAGAAACTCTAGTTGTGCTTGCAGAGAACTCTCAGCAAGCAAAGCTGAAGTCGTTACTTGCAAAGCAGGTACAAGACCCATCTGAATTGACGCTTATGTTAGCGCCTTCCGCACCTAATTGGATGCTGTCCTTGGGGTTTTCACCGATAAAGTTAGGCTTAGATCTTCGTGGTGGCGTACAGTTCTTATTGGATGTTGAAATAGAACCTGTTTATCAGCTGCACTACAACACTTTTGTGGAGTCTGTTCGTCAATTTGTAAGGGATGAGTCTCTAGCTGGTGTCACAGTACAACAGCAAGCTGGCGATAGAGTACAAATTACGACTGCGGACTCAAGCCATCGACAAGCTCTGCGGACGTTCATCAGTCAAAAATATCCGAACTGGCAATTGAGTAATAACGGTGCGAACTCGCTGAGCGTTGTGCTTTCTGCCGCTGAAAAAAATAATATTCAAGATCTCACTGTGAAACAAAACCTACAGATTATGCGCAGCCGCATTGAGCAGCTGGGGATTACTGAAGCTGTGGTTCAGCGTCAAGGAGATCACCGCATCCGCATTGAATTACCAGGTGTACAAGATCCCGCCGAAGCAAAGTCGGTGATTGGTGCGACAGCGAGTCTCGCATTCTATCAGGTGATGCAGTCAAACTCAGTTAACTCAAAAACACTCAACGATGAGCAAGGGCAACCAGTCTCTGTTGCAAGGCGCGCAGTGTTAGGTGGGGAGCATATTGTTGATGCGAGAGCTCAACTCGGTGAAATGGGCTTGCCTGAGGTGGTGATTCACCTCGATCGTGATGGTGGCAGAAAGATGTCTGATTTCTCTCGCGCCAATATCGGCAAGCCAATGGCGACATCGTACAGCGAATATAGCCGAGACGAGCAAGGTAAAATTAACCAGACGACTGAAGTGATAAGCGTGGCAACGATTCGCTCGCAATTAGGAGACCGTTTTAGTATTACAGGCGCTGGCGATTATGCTAGCGCACAGCAGTTGGCACTTTTATTAAGAGCGGGTTCGATGACAGCTCCAGTGACAATTGTCGAGGAGCGTACGATAGGGCCAAGTTTAGGTGAGGAAAACATAACCAATGGCTTTGCTGCCTTGGCTTTAGGTATGGCGTTCACATTACTGTTTATGGGGCTTTGGTATCGCCGCTTAGGCTGGATAGCTAATGTGGCGCTTCTATCAAATATGGTGCTGTTATTTGGCCTGCTGGCATTAATCCCAGGAGCGGTTTTAACCTTACCTGGAATTGCTGGCCTGGTACTAACTGTGGGGATGGCAGTTGATACAAACGTACTCATCTTTGAAAGGATTAAAGACAAACTACGTGAGGGAAGGAGCTTTGCACACGCGATTGACCGAGGTTTTGATAGCGCATTCTCGACCATTATCGATGCCAATATTACCACTATGATAACCGCAGTTGTGTTGTATTCGATTGGTAACGGTCCGATCCAAGGCTTTGCCTTGACCTTAGGACTTGGCCTGCTAACCAGTATGTTTACCGGTATTTTTGCTTCTAGAGCATTAGTTAACTGGGTATATGGACGTGACTTTAGACGTGATGTGAAGGTGTAATATGAAATTATCTAACATAAGTAAATTAACCAAAGCCCGTTACCTTTCGAGTGTGTTGTCATTGATCATTATGATCTCCTCTATAGGCATTATCTTTAGCAACGGCTTTAATTGGGGCTTAGATTTCACTGGCGGAGTGGTCACCGAAGTTAAAGTTGATGCAAATATTCAAGCGTCGCAGATTAGCCAGCTTTTGGCTGCACATTCAGAACAAGAGGTGAGTGTTATCTCTGCCGGAGAGCCTGGACGTTGGGTGCTGAGGTACAGCCAAGTAGATGCTGAATCTAGCACTAATATTGCCAGTGTTTTTGCGCCACTAACAGAAAATGTTGAAGTACTTAACTCAAGTATTGTGGGGCCACAAATCGGCCAAGAGCTAGCAGAGCAGGGCGGTTTAGCGTTGCTAGTGGCTATGCTGTGTATATTGGTATATTTGAGCTTTCGCTTTGAATGGCGACTGGCGAGTGGTGCACTATTAGCCTTGTTTCATGATGTTGTATTTGTATTAGCTGTTTTCTCTTTGACGCAAATGGAGTTTAACTTAACGATTTTGGCGGCAGTATTGGCCATTTTAGGTTATTCGCTCAATGACTCGATAGTGATTGCCGATAGAATTAGAGAAGTGTTAATTGCCAAACCTAAGATGGCAATTGATGAAATCTGTAGCAGTGCGGTAAAAGCAACCTTTTCTCGAACCATGGTGACCAGTGGTACAACTCTGATTACTGTCGCTGCGTTGTGGTTTATGGGAGGGACGCCACTGGAGGGGTTCTCTATAGCGATGTTCTTAGGCATTTTGATTGGTACTCTATCTTCGATTTCAATAGGAACCTGCTTGCCCGAATTTTTGAACGTAAAAGCTGAGCACTATGAAGTAAAACCAATAAGTGATACGCCATAGTTTTATACCCGTTCTACTTGAAGATACAGGATTCAGTGGGAATTTAATGGGCTTTAATCAAGGCATTGATTGCGATTAATGGTCGTTCCCTTAGTAACATCAATAACACAGAGTAAAGTCCATTAAAACCCATCGCAGAAGGCTTTGTGCCAGCCCACTTCGTTGTTGCACTCACTTAAAAGGGAATAACCATTTCTACGTCAATGCGCCTAGAATTGAACTGGCACAATGCCTCTGAAACGAGCATCTTCAGGTAGTACGGGTATAGACAATAAAAAAGAGCCGCTGAATAATCAGCGGCTCTTTTTATCTATCTTGCTAAAACTTCTTTGGTGGATAAAAGAGGCTTTTGCTAACTACTTTGCCTTAGGCACAGCAATTTTCATTTCTTCAGACTGACGAAACAGTACTAAGACGTGACCAATAAGCTGTACTTGAACAGCTTGAGTTTCACGTACGATGGCGTCGACGATTGCATTTTTAAGCTCTCTGTCACCAGAGGCTATTTTCACTTTAATCAATTCATGATGAGAGAGTGCACTATCAATTTCAGCCAGTACACCTTCAGTCAGGCCGTTGCCACCAAGCATCACTACAGGCTTTAAACTGTGCGCTAAACCCTTTAAGTGCTGTTTTTGTTTGGTTGTTAAGTTCATTTATACCAACTTTATGCTGAGTTACTGTTGAAAAGCCGCTATTCTACCCTTATATATGCTTTGTGTAACTCTCAATTGTTGCGGATTTTAAATGTCAGGTAAAAAACGAACAGCTAGTTCATCTCGCTGGATGCAAGAACATTTCGATGATCACTATGTCAAACTGGCGCAAAAGCGCGGTTTTAGGTCAAGAGCGGCCTTTAAGATAGAAGAGATCCAAGAGAAAGATAAACTCATTCGTCCGGGGATGACGGTTGTTGATTTAGGCGCCGCACCAGGAGGATGGTCGCAAGTGGCTGTTAAACTTGCCGGAGACAAAGGTAAAGTTATCGCATGTGATATTTTACCTATGGATCCGATTGTCGGCGTGGATTTTTTACAAGGGGATTTTCGCGAGGAAAAAGTACTTGATGCGCTACTGACCCGAGTCGGTGATGCTAAAGTGGATGTTGTGTTATCTGATATGGCACCAAACATGAGTGGTACAGGTGGGGTAGACCAACCTCGCGCTATGTATTTGGTAGAACTTGCATTAGACATGTGTCATCAAGTTTTGGCACCTAATGGCTGTTTTGCTGTTAAGGTCTTTCAGGGGGAGGGCTTTGACGAATACATGAAAGCAGTAAAAGAAGCATTTAAAACGGTTAAAACACGTAAGCCAGATTCTTCGCGACCACGATCGCGTGAAGTCTATCTTGTGGCGACTGGGTACAAGTTATAGTAATCTATCGTAAGTACTCTAACATTAGTTTTCGAAAGACTTTAAAAAGAGGTCGAGTAATTTGAGTGACATGGCTAAAAATTTAATTCTCTGGGTTGTCATCGCTGTTGTGTTGATGTCAGTTTTTCAGGGCTATTCCCCCTCTTCTTCAAATAAGCAGAAGATGGATTATTCTACGTTTTTGGATGACGTAAAAGCTGGACAGGTTAGTACTGTTGAAGTGAAAAGCGATCAACGTACCATTGAAGGGACTAAGCGTACTGGTGAGAAGTTTGTCACCATTATGCCGATGCCGGATCTAGATCTAATCAATGATCTTGACCGTAAAGGCATCATGATGAAAGGCCAAGAAGCGGAAGAGTCGGGTTTCTTGACCCAAATTTTTATCTCTTGGTTCCCAATGCTACTGCTTATAGGTGTGTGGATATTCTTCATGCGTCAAATGCAAGGCGGTGGTGGCAAAGGCGCTATGTCATTTGGTAAGAGTAAAGCCAAACTGATGAGTGAAGACCAAATTAAAACGACTTTTGCTGATGTCGCGGGTTGTGATGAAGCGAAAGAGGACGTTAAAGAGCTGGTTGATTACCTAAAAGAGCCAACACGTTTCCAAAAGTTGGGCGGTCGAATTCCTACTGGTGTTTTGTTAGTAGGTCCTCCAGGTACAGGTAAGACGCTAATTGCTAAGGCCATTGCCGGTGAAGCGAAAGTGCCTTTCTTTACTATTTCAGGTTCTGACTTTGTTGAAATGTTTGTTGGTGTTGGTGCATCTCGTGTACGTGACATGTTCGAACAAGCTAAAAAGTCTGCTCCTTGTATTATCTTTATTGACGAAATCGATGCGGTAGGTCGCCAGCGTGGCGCCGGTGTTGGTGGCGGTCATGATGAACGTGAGCAAACATTGAACCAAATGCTGGTTGAAATGGATGGCTTTGAAGGTAACGAAGGTGTGATTGTTATCGCAGCGACTAACCGTCCTGACGTACTTGATGCTGCTCTATTGCGTCCAGGCCGTTTTGACCGTCAAGTTGTTGTTGGTTTGCCTGATGTTCGTGGTCGTGAACAAATTCTTAAAGTACATATGCGCAAAGTACCTTTGGCTGATGGTGTTAAAGCTAGTGTGATTGCCCGTGGTACTCCTGGTTTCTCAGGTGCGGACTTGGCTAACCTTGTCAATGAAGCGGCGCTATTTGCTGCTCGTAACAGCCGTCGTGTTGTTGGCATGGAAGAGTTTGAAAGCGCAAAAGATAAGATCATGATGGGTGCTGAGCGCCGCACTATGGTGATGTCTGAAGAAGAGAAAGAGATGACGGCATACCACGAAGCGGGTCACGCTATCGTTGGTTGCTTAGTTCCTGAGCACGATCCTGTGCATAAGGTGACTATCATCCCACGTGGTCGTGCACTGGGTGTAACGTTCTTCCTTCCTGAAGCGGATGCCATTAGCCAAAGTAGACGTAAACTTGAAAGCCAGATTTCTGTTGCATATGGTGGTCGTCTAGCTGAAGAGATTATCTACGGAACTGAAAAAGTATCGACTGGTGCATCGCAAGATATTAAGTATGCAACTTCTATTGCCCGTAACATGGTCACGCAGTGGGGCTTCTCTGAGAAGCTAGGCCCAGTACTTTACGCTGAAGATGAAAATGAAGTCTTCTTAGGTCGTAGTATGGGTAAGTCGCAGCATATGTCTGATGATACGGCACGGATCATTGATGCTGAAGTTAAGATGTTGATTGACTCTAACTACGACAGAGCCCAAAAGTATCTGACTGAAAATATGGATATTCTTCATGCAATGAAAGATGCACTGATGAAGTATGAAACCATTGATTCAAATCAAATTGAAGATTTGATGCAGCGTCGTGAAGTGCGTATGCCTGCAGAGTGGGAAAAAGACCAGCAGTCAGATGATAATGACAGCAACGGTGCTTCTTCGGTAAAAAAAGAAGAGACTAAAGACACTGAAGAAAATAAAACTGACGTAAGTGATGCGGACGAGTCACCTGCTAAGTAATCTTTAGAATGTTTAAGAAAGCCCCACTTCGGGGCTTTCTTGTTTATGGAGCTTTATTTTGTCGATATTAACTTGTAGGGAAAAATCGTTAGATTTATCTACTGCCGTTATTATGGGGATCCTCAATGCAACCCCTGACTCTTTTTCTGATGGTGGCGAATTCTCAACTTTTGCAACTGCCTGTCGTCAAGCTGATAGCATGGTCGCGCACGGGGCAACTTTTATTGATATTGGTGGAGAGTCTACAAGACCGGGCGCTAAGGATGTCAGTGAAAAGGAGGAACTTGCACGAGTGATTCCACTGATTGAATATGTTTCAAAAAAGCACGATGTTTGGATATCAATCGATACCAGTAAAGCAGAAGTCATGAGAGCGGCTGTGGCAGCCGGTGCACACCTCATCAATGATGTTAGAGCTCTACAAGAACCAGGTGCATTAACCGCCGCTAGTGAGCTCAATGTGCCCGTATGCCTTATGCATATGCAGGGGCAACCTCGTACGATGCAGCAAGCACCAATCTATGCTGACGTTGTTGAAGATATAGCGGCATTTTTTAAGCAGCGTATCGAACAATGTGTTCAAGTAGGTATCAAGCGTAGCAACATAGTGTTAGATCCTGGGTTTGGATTTGGTAAGTCATTAGCGCATAATTATGAACTGTTACAGCGTTTCGCAGAGTTTAAAACCTTTGGATTGCCACTTTTAGCAGGAATGTCTAGAAAAAGCATGTTTGGTCAGCTACTTAATCGTGATGTAGCACAAAGATTAAGTGCGTCTCTTGCTGGTAATATGTTAGCCCTGCAGGCGGGAGCCGATATAGTGCGCGTACATGATGTACAGGAAACAGCCGATATGATGGCAGTGCTTAGCGCAACTAAAAATTACAAGGATTTAAGTTAGACACTTGTTCAGCTTAAATGAAGTATTAATTGGTAGAATATGTGCATTCGTTTCTACCCACAGTTATTAGTTTGGAGTTTTCGTGAAGCAAAGACAATTTTTTGGTACCGACGGTATTCGTGGCAAGGTCGGTGCAGGCAAGATGACACCTGAACTTGCTCTTAAACTTGGCTGGGCTGCTGGTCGAGTATTATCACGAGCGGGTACCCATAAAGTTATTATAGGCAAAGACACACGCATTTCAGGTTACCTGTTTGAATCAGCTTTAGAAGCTGGTTTGTCTGCAGCGGGCCTTGATGTCATGCTCATTGGCCCAATGCCAACACCAGCGGTCGCATACTTGACTCGCACATTCCGTGCAGAAGCCGGGATTGTGATCAGTGCTTCTCATAACCCTTATTACGATAACGGTATTAAGTTCTTTTATACCGATGGTAGTAAGTTAGAAGATGCGGTAGAGCTTGAAATCGAAGCTGAATTAGAGAAACCTTTGACTTGCGTGGAATCTCACTTATTAGGCAAAGTTGGTCGTATCGATGATGCTGCTGGCCGCTATATTGAATATTGTAAAAGTCATTTCCCAGCAGAACAGACGTTAAGTGGCTTAAAAATAGTTGTCGACTGTGCTCACGGCGCGACCTACCACATTGCACCGAGCGTATTTAAAGAGCTTGGCGCCGAAGTTATCGCGATTGGTGATAAACCAAATGGCCTGAACATCAACGATAAAGTTGGTGCAACGTCAATGGCTAAAATTTGTGAAACTGTGTTGGAAGAAAATGCCGACTTGGGTATCGCACTTGACGGTGATGGCGATCGGATCATGATGGTGAACCGTCATGGTCGAGTCATTGATGGCGATGAGATCCTCTACATTCTTGCCTGTGATGCGCAAAAACGTGGCG
The DNA here is from genome assembly GCF_041468565.1 of Shewanella sp. 10N.286.54.B9. Taxonomy (NCBI): domain Bacteria; kingdom Pseudomonadati; phylum Pseudomonadota; class Gammaproteobacteria; order Alteromonadales; family Shewanellaceae; genus Shewanella; species Shewanella sp. 10N.286.54.B9. The sequence goes on along the minus strand of NZ_JBFRIY010000012.1, from coordinate 64,136 downwards.
TACTGCAAGGCGGAGTAGTTGGAACATTGATGTCTAACCTAGGTTTAGACTTAGCGCTGCAAGCGCTTGATATTCCGTTTGTCCGCTCTAAAGTGGGCGACCGTTATGTGATGGAGCTTTTAAAAGAGCATGACTGGAAGATTGGCGGCGAAAACTCAGGCCACATTCTGAACCTTGATCATGGTACAACCGGTGATGGTATTGTTGCGGGTATACTCGTTCTGGCGGCAATGTGTCGTCAAGATGCTAGCCTTGAGGAACTCACAGCTGGCATAACCATGTTGCCTCAAGTCTTGGTTAATGTTCGTTTTGAAGGCGCTGATGACCCGTTGTCATCAGAGGTGGTACTTGCAGCAAAAGCTGAAGTTGAACAGAAACTTGGCGCTAGAGGACGTGTATTGCTGCGTAAATCTGGAACAGAACCCTTACTTAGGGTGATGGTTGAGGGCGACGATCGAGCTGACGTGACTCAATTCGCAAACGACATTGCAGATGCAGTTCGTAATCTAGTGTAGACTGCTATTCGGTTAGAGCATATAGCTGTTTATCATGCTGTAAAAGTACGCACTTTAAGCATATATGGCCTTGGTCGGGTAAAAAGTATGCGTTCTAACCGAGTTTATTAAAAATTACGCCTTTAGGTATTGTAAGTTAACAAGTGGTTCGCTATTATTCACGCCGCTTTCAGAGGAGACAGTGATGGCACTAAGACGTCCCATGGTCGCTGGTAATTGGAAAATGAATGGCAGTGCGCAACTCGCGCAAGAGCTTTTCAAAAAATTCGCTACCAAGCTCCAAAATGATTCAGCGGAAGTAGTTTTGTGTCCGCCTTCTATATATTTAGAAAGTGTTAGACAGCTGCTAGATGAAAACAAAGAAGCCTTAAACGGTTGTCTTGTCAGGATGGGTACACAGAATGTCAGCCAACATGACTTCGGTGCTTATACTGGTGAAATATCTGGGCAGATGTTAAAAGATTCAGGATGTCGGTATGTTATTATCGGCCATTCAGAACGTCGCCGTATGTACGGAGAGACGAGTGACATCGTAGCAGAGAAATTTGCTGCAGCTCAAAAACATGGTTTGACGCCAATACTATGTGTTGGAGAGTCTGGTCCAGCTCGTGAAGCAAGACGTACTTTTGAAGTTATTGCTGAAGAGTTAGATGTAGTCATTGAAAAAAATGGCACCATGGCTTTTGACAACGCAATTATCGCTTACGAGCCATTATGGGCTGTAGGGACAGGTAAGAGCGCTACGCCAGAGCAGGCACAGGAAGTTCATGCGTTTATTCGCAAACGCCTCTCTGAAGTATCTCCATTTATCGGAGAAAATATCAGGATTTTGTACGGTGGTAGCGTAACACCGAGTAACGCAGCAGATTTATTTGCGCAGCCTGATGTAGACGGTGGCTTGATTGGCGGTGTTAGCCTGAATGCTACTGAATTTCTCAGTCTATGTACGATAGCGATGAGCGCATAAATATGTATGAAGTTCTAATGGTTATATACTTGTTGGTAGCGATTGGCCTAGTAGGCATGATCCTTATCCAGCAAGGTAAAGGTGCAGATATGGGGGCCTCTTTTGGCGCCGGTGCATCTGGTACTCTGTTCGGTTCATCAGGTTCTGGTAACTTCCTGACTCGTTCAACAGCAATTTTAGCAATAGCGTTTTTTGCGTTAAGTCTTACCATTGGTAACTTAAGTGCAAACCACACTAAATCTGAAGATGCATGGAACGATTTAGGTAGCGATGCAGCTCAAGCTGTTGAGCAAGTTCAGCAGGGCGCTGAAAAGTCAGAAGATAAAATCCCTGACTAATCCATAGTAACTTATGGAGACTATTAATCAGATAGATTAATAGAGATTGTTAAAATGACTATTAACCTCTAAACGTAGTCATTATTAAAAGCAATCAACGTAGAAATTATGCGGATGTGGTGGAATTGGTAGACACGCCAGCTTGAGGGGCTGGTGAGCGAAAGCTCGTGGGGGTTCAAGTCCCCCCATCCGCACCAAATCTTTGATTTTGTTTAATGACCAAGTCAAAGGTAATAAAGTCGCCACTTAGGCGCTTTATTATTGCAAGTAGAGGTGATTCTCAATATACTTGCACAAGTTGTCGCGGGGTGGAGCAGTTTGGTAGCTCGTCGGGCTCATAACCCGAAGGTCGTCGGTTCAAATCCGGCCCCCGCAACCAGCTTCCCAGTAAAGGATTTAGATCCTATACTGTTACAGGTTCTGGATATATCAACCTCGTCATTACGGGGTTTTTTGTTATCTGGGACTTACAAAACTGTCATGAAAATGACTTTTTACTGGGGCTATTAGGCCCTTTTTTGTTTTTCTGGGGGTAACCTTGGCTACATTAGAACGCAAACTGGTAGAGATGCTCAAAGCACCAGTTGAAGCATTAGGCCACGAGCTTTGGGGTTTGGAATATATTCAAGCAGGTAAGCACTCTATCTTGCGTCTATATATAGACAACGAAAAAGGAATTTTTATTGAGGACTGTGCAGAGACCAGTCGTCAAGTAAGTGCTGTTATGGATGTTGAAGACCCAATCTCAACAGAGTACACACTCGAAGTTTCTTCACCTGGTGTAGATAGACCACTGTTCACCGCTGAGCAGTACCAACTTTACATCGGTGAGACTGTAAAAGTACAAGTGACGATGCCTGTTGCAGGTAGTCGTAATTTAAAAGGTACCGTTATTGGCATTGAGGGGCAAATGCTCACTCTGTCGGTAGACGGCAACGAACTGATAATTGCTTTGGATAATATCCGCAAAGGCAATTTAATCGCTAAGTTTTGATGAATTCAAGGTGAACGAGGCAAGAGAATGAATAAAGAGATCCTGCTAGTCGCTGAGGCGGTTTCAAATGAGAAAGGTGTACCTCGCGAAAAGATTTTTGAAGCGTTGGAAATTGCACTAGCCACAGCAACCAAGAAAAAATATGAAGGTGACATTGAAGTACGTGTTGCCATTGATCGCAAAACAGGTGGTTACGAAACATTCCGTCGTTGGATGGTTGTTGAGGACACTGGCGAACCGTTGGAAAACCCTTTCCGCGAAATTACGCTAGAAGCAGCAGTATACGACGACCCTGAGATTGAGCTTGGCGGCTTTATCGAAGATGAAATCGATTCAGTGGCATTCGATCGCATTACAACACAAACTGCCAAGCAAGTTATCGTACAGAAAGTACGTGAAGCTGAACGTGCTCAGATTGTTGACCAATTCCGAGATCGCGAAGGCGAGCTAATCGTTGGTGTTGTTAAGAAAAGTAACCGTGAAAGTGTGGTTGTTGATTTGGGTAGCAATGCCGATGGCGTGCTGTTCAAAGAAGACCTTATCTCACGTGAGTCTTTCCGCCCTGGTGATCGTGTTAGAGCATTGCTTTACTCGGTACGTCCAGAAGCGCGTGGCGCTCAGCTGTTCTTGACTCGTACTAAGTCAGAGATGCTCATTGAGCTTTTCCGTGTTGAAGTACCAGAAATTCAAGACGAAATGATTGAAATCATGGGCGCTGCTCGTGACCCTGGTTCTCGCGCAAAGATAGCCGTTAAGTCTAACGATCGTCGTATCGATCCTATCGGTGCATGTGTTGGTATGCGTGGTGCACGTGTTCAAGCCGTTTCTAACGAGCTTGGCGGTGAGCGTGTTGATATCGTTCTTTGGGATGATAATCCAGCACAATATGTTATTAACTGTATGGCGCCAGCTGATGTTGCTTCAATCATTGTAGATGAAGACAACCATTCAATGGATATCGCTGTTGAAGCTGATAGCTTAGCGCAAGCAATTGGTCGCAACGGTCAAAACATTCGTTTAGCCACTCAACTATCAGGTTGGGAACTTAACGTGATGACTGTTGATGATATGAAAGCTAAGCATCAAGCAGAAAGCGCTAAAGTGGTTAACTTGTTTATCGAGTCATTAGACGTTGATGGCGAGTTTGCCCAAGTTCTGGCTGACGAAGGTTTTACCTCTCTAGAAGAGATTGCTTACGTACCAACATCAGAACTACTAGAAATTGAAGGATTTGACGAAGATATCGTTGAGTCTTTAAGAGAGCGCGCAAAAGCGGCGATCTCAACTCGCGCACTTGCGACTGAAGAAGCACTTGATGGTGTTGAACCAAGTGAAGATCTTCTAGCTTTAGAAGGTTTGGATAGACACTTGGCGTTCGTAATGGCAAGCAAAGGCGTAATCACGCTAGAAGATTTAGCCGAACAAGGCATTGATGATTTGATCGAAATTGAAGAATTAACAGAAGAAAAAGCAGGTGAGCTCATTATGGCTGCCCGTAATATCTGTTGGTTTGGCGAAGAAGCATAAGTCGATCAACAGAGGGGAATTTAATAATGGCAGATACTACAGTAGACAAACTAGCCAAAGAAGTTGGGAAAAGTGCTGATCGACTCGTCGAGCAATTTTCTCAGGCTGGTATCAAGAAATCGGCAAACGATACGGTTTCTGAATCTGAAAAACAGCAGTTGCTTGATTTTCTTAAAAAGCAACACGGTGGCGATGCTGCACCACAGAAAATGACATTACAACGTAAGTCAGTTTCAACATTGAGTGTTGCAGGCAGTGGCGGACAGTCAAAAGACGTTAAAGTTGAAGTGCGTAAGAAGCGTACTTTTGTTAAACGTGACGAAGCGCAAGAAGCTGAATTAGCGGCAGCGGCGAAAGCTGAAGAAGAAGCTGCTGCTGCAGCAGCGAAGGCTGAAGCAGAAGTTAAAGCTAAAGCCGATGCAGAAGCAAAACAAAAAGCAGATGCAGACGCTAAGGCTAAAGCTGAAAAAGCAGCTAAAGCGAAGACTGAGAAGCAAGAAGCTGCGCCAGCACAAACTGCTGATGAAAAAGCAGCGAAAGATGAAGCTGATAAGCTTCAAGCTGCTAAAGATGCAGTTGCTAAAGCTAAAGCTGATGAAGAAGCGGCTGCTGCAACAGAAGAAGCACGTCGCCTAGCTGAAGAGAATGCTAAGCGTTGGGCTGATGAAGAAAAAGCACGTAAAGAAGCTGAAAAGACGGGTGATCACCATGTGACTACCTCTACTGAAGCGCGTGCTGCTGAAGATACTGCTGATGCAAACGCTGAAAAACGTGGACGTCGTCCGCGTAAGCCTTCTGCAAACGCGGGTAATAACGCTAATCCAAATGCTAATGCGGGTTCAGGTCGTCCAGGCGGAAAGGGTAAGCGCGGTAAAGATAACCGTCGTGATAACCGTAATTCACGCAATTCTCGCAACAATCGCAGCGTTGCACCTGAGTCTATGGACCATGCATTTAACAAGTCAGCTGTTGTTGTTAAAGCTGAAGTTAGCATTGGTGAGACAGTTTCAGTTTCAGAACTTGCTTCGAAGATGTCAGTTAAAGCGACTGAAATCATCAAGCAAATGATGAAAATGGGTTCTATGGTTACTATTAACCAAGTACTCGACCAAGAGACTGCACAGCTAGTTGCTGAAGAAATGGGTCACAAAGTGATTCTAACTCGTGAAAACGAGCTTGAGCATCAAGTACTTGCTGACCGTAATGGTGATGTTAGCGTTGAGCCTCGTGCTCCTGTTGTCACTATCATGGGTCACGTTGACCATGGTAAAACATCGCTACTTGATTACATTCGTCGTGCAAAAGTTGCTTCAGGCGAAGCCGGTGGTATTACACAGCATATTGGTGCTTACCACGTCGAAACGGGTAACGGCATGATCACCTTCCTTGATACTCCTGGTCACGCTGCGTTTACCGCAATGCGTGCTCGTGGTGCCAAGGCTACCGATATTGTTATTCTTGTTGTTGCAGCCGATGACGGTGTTATGCCACAAACAATCGAAGCTATTCAGCATGCTAAGGCAGGCGGAGTGCCACTGATTGTTGCAGTGAACAAGATTGATAAGCCAGAAGCAGATCCTGATCGCGTTAAGTCTGAGCTATCTCAGCATGGCGTAATGTCAGAAGACTGGGGCGGAGAAAACATGTTTGTTCACGTTTCAGCGAAGAGCGGTGAAGGTATTGATGAACTGTTAGAAGGTATCCTTCTAGAGTCTGAAGTACTAGAGCTTAAAGCGGTTCGTGAAGGTATGGCTGCTGGTGTTGTTGTTGAATCTAAGCTTGATAAAGGCCGTGGTCCAGTTGCAACGGTTCTGGTACAAGAAGGTACATTGAAGCAAGGCGATATCGTTCTTTGTGGTCTTGAGTACGGTAAAGTCCGTGCGATGAAAGACGAAAACGGTAAAGCAATCACTGAAGCTGGCCCATCAATTCCAGTAGAGATCTTAGGTCTTTCTGGCGTGCCATCAGCCGGTGACGAAGCAACGGTTGTACGTGATGAGCGTAAAGCGCGTGAAGTCGCACTTTACCGTCAAGGCAAGTTCCGTGACGTTAAGCTGGCTCGCCAGCAGAAGTCTAAGCTTGAAAACATGTTCGCCAACATGGTTGAAGGTGAAGTTCAAGAGCTTAACTTGGTACTTAAAGCAGACGTACAAGGTTCGCTTGAAGCAATCGCTGATTCGCTTAACAAGCTATCAACTGACGAAGTTAAAGTTAATATCATCGCTCGCGGTGTAGGTGGACTGACTGAGACAGACGCAACTTTAGCCGCAGCATCTAACGCTATTATGGTTGGCTTTAACGTTCGTGCTGATGCACAAGCGCGTAAAGTTGTCGACAGCGAAAGTGTTGACCTACGTTACTACAGCATCATCTATCAGTTGATTGATGAAGTTAGAGACGCGATGGGTGGCATGCTAGCGCCAGAATTCAGACAAGAAATCATTGGTCTTGCTGAAGTTCGTGACGTATTTAAGTCTCCTAAGATCGGCGCAATTGCTGGTTGTATGGTTACTGAAGGTACTATTAAGCGTAGCGCTCCAATCCGTGTACTACGTGAAAACGTGGTTATCTACGAAGGCGAACTTGAATCTCTACGTCGCTTTAAAGATGACGTTAGCGACGTTCGTAACGGCATGGAATGTGGTATCGGTGTGAAGAACTATAATGACGTCAGAGTTGGCGATCAAATTGAAGTCTTCGAGACCGTTGAGATAGCACGTACACTGTAATCTATCTTCTCTCTATATAAGGGCGGCGTTAGCCGCCTTTATTTTTTAACGTAAATGGCAAATATATTATGGCAAAAGAATTTAGTCGTACACGCCGTATTGCACAGCAGCTACAACAAGAGCTAGCACAGGTGCTACAACGTGATATGAAAGACCCTCGTATTGGGTTTGTGACGGTTAATGATGTCGATGTTTCACGTGACTTGAGCTATGCCAAGGTATACGTGACTTTCTTTGAAGAAGACGAAAAGCTTGTTCAAGAGAAAGTTGAAGCATTAGATGCTGCAGCAGGTTACATCCGTTCACTGGTTGCTGGTCGTATGAAGCTGCGCGTGATGCCTGAACTGCGCTTTATCTATGACAGTTCACTGGTTGAAGGTATGCGCATGTCTAATCTTGTTAGCCGAGTGATCAGTGATGATGAAGCGAAGCAGCAAGAGCACGGTACAGCAGAAAACGTTAAGCCTGACAGTGACAAGGCTGAGGACGATAAGTAATGGCTCGTCGTTCTCGCGGTCGTCATATTGACGGTGTGTTGTTGCTTGATAAAGACACTGGCATGAGCTCGAACTTTGCATTGCAAAGAGTGAAACGCTTTTTCAATGCAAACAAAGCGGGTCATACTGGAGCACTTGATCCATTAGCGACAGGTATGTTGCCTATCTGCTTAGGTGAAGCCACAAAGTTTTCGCAGCATCTTCTCGATGCCGACAAGCGTTATCTCGTCACCGCTAAGCTCGGTCAGCGCACTGACACTAGTGATTCTGATGGTGAAGTGGTACAAACTCGTGAAATCGACTTTACTCAAGAGCAGCTTGATAGCGCGCTTGAGCATTTTCGCGGTAAAACCATGCAAGTCCCGTCAATGTACTCAGCGCTTAAATACCAAGGTCAGCCTTTGTATAAATATGCGCGTGAAGGTATTGAAGTACCGCGTGAGGCTCGTCCTATCAATGTATTCGAGCTTAACTTTATCAGCCTAGAAGGCGATGAGTTAACCTTAGACATTCATTGCTCTAAAGGTACTTACATCCGCACCATTACCGACGATTTGGGTGAGATGCTTGGCTGTGGTGCCCATGTGATAATGCTGCGCCGAACTCAAGTTGCGGGTTATCCATACGACAATATGGTCTCTCTGGCTCAGCTAGAGACGCTAGTCGCTAAAGTTGAGGCTGAGTCATTAACTTTATCTGAGGTATTAGATCCGCTTCTTTTACCTATGGATACAGCTGTCAGTGACTTTAAAGAGATAAACGTCTCTGATGACATTGCTCCGTTCTTGATGAATGGTAATCCTGTCCAGGTTGCAAATTTGCCCGTTGATGAGCTTGTGCGTATCACTTTAGGTGCTGAGCGTAAGTTTGTCGGTATTGGTCAGATGAATGATGATGGACTGCTTGCGCCGAAGCGACTGATTGTTTTAAGAGATGAGTCAGCCGAATAGCAATTATTTGCGATGCGGGTAAGAAATCTAGTTGCTACTCCCTAGCTTAATGGGTAGAATAGCGCGCTCACTTTGGCTGAGTTAGTGATCGGCTAAAGATTTTTAATTATTATTTTGGAGATAGAAATGTCACTAAGTGTTGAAGCTAAAGCTAAAATCCTAGCTGAATTTGGTCGTTGTGAAAATGATACTGGTTCTTCTGAAGTTCAAGTTGCTCTGCTAACTGCGCAGATCAACCACCTACAAGGTCACTTCAAAGAGCACATCCATGATCACCATTCACGTCGTGGTCTACTACGTATGGTTAGCACACGTCGTAAACTTCTTGCATACCTTAAGCGTACTGAAAATGTTCGTTACCAAGAGCTTATCAAGAAGTTAGGTCTACGTCGTTAATCTTTAATTAGATAACGTTTGACCTATTAAAAGGAGGCTTAGCCTCCTTTTTTTGTGCCTGTAATTTAGAAAACTTGGCTTTTGTAAACTGATACCAATAGCACTAAAGGTTTGACCATTCAGCGTTTTCTAGCCGCACTACGTGAACCCCTCAGTCTTTCCACTTCTGCTTTGCATTGGCTTAAAAGGGAATAACCATTTTTTTATCAATGCGCTTTGAATTGAAAAGATTGACGGGCTCTGAACGGGTCAAATACTAAATGCAATTGGTATGAAACGATGCTGATAGTGTTAATATCTGAAGACGGAAGTTTTCTGTGACTGCTAAGTTTGGATTTTTAGAGTCCTTTACAAAACAGAGCCCACGGCTCCTCGTTACCAAGCCTCTGCAAGCAATATTATTGTCTAGGTAATACTAATCAGTATAAAGGTTTGCTCGCGCTGCGAGAGTTTAGCTGCTTTGGAGAAAGCTCATTAAGTACTCCTCGGTAACCGCTCCAGCGTTACTCTATCTCCTTTATTTCCTTTATCCATGAAGTCGTGTATTAATGACATTGACCACATTTGAGCTACAGGAATGGAGGGAATGCATTAAGCATGTCAGGAGCAAGCTTGGTCATGTGGGTTGCAATGAAGTGCATAGTTAAATGAGGTTCAAGCTCATTAACGTGGCATTAGAGCCACTAAAACTTGCCTGTAAAGAATGCTTTTAGCTAGCGACTTCACGTTGAATTAACTTAAAAGGGAATAACCATCGTGTCATTTATCTGCTTTGAATTAGCTCGCCAATAAAGACTTTGAGTAGATCAACTGCTTATATTGATTGGGATAATTAGCTTACGGTTTTAGCCTCAGCGCTATATTGCTTAATATATTTATCTTCAAATACATCTCGCGGTAAAGGTTTACTGAAGTAATAACCTTGACCAATGACGCAGTCGCGTTCCTGTAGCCACTTTAATTGGGCTTCGTTTTCAATTCCTTCAGCGACAATTTTCAAATTAAGTTGTTTTCCAAGCATCAATATAGTCGACGCAATAGCGCTTTCTTTAGGAAGATCAGATACAAAGCAACGATCAATTTTCATTGTGGTGATAGGTAAGTGGCGTAAGTATGACAATGACGAGTAGCCAGTACCAAAATCATCAACCGCGATCCCAAAACCAGCTGAGCGTAATTCTTCTAATTTCTTAATCGCTAGTTGAACATCATCCATCAATGAGGTTTCAGTGATCTCTATCTCTAATAGCCCGGGGGCTATTTGATAGCGCAGTGCCGCCTTTTTGATATCAGGTACAAGACTAGAATGCTCAAACTGCTGTGAGGCAACATTGACTGCAATAGGTAAAGAAAGGTTGAACTCACTTTGCCACTTCTTAATTGTACGACAGCTCTCCTCTATCACCCATTGGCCAAGCGGAATGATAATTCCAGTCTCTTCTGCGACAGGTATAAATGACATAGGACTAATGAGTCTGCCATCCTTTTGCCACCTAATTAAGGCTTCACAGCCAATAAGTTGCCCAGTTTGAATATCGAGCTTAGGTTGAAAGTGTAATACAAACTCTTTATTTATCAGTGCGTCATGTAATGATGCTTCTGTTCTTAATCGCACAGCAGCACGCTCTGTCATTTGTTGCTTGAAAAAAGCCCATTGATTGGTGCCTGCAGCTTTAGCACTGTACATTGCTATATCAGCATGACGGATAAGATCTTCCGCTGCGAGCCCATCATCAGGAAAAATGGATATACCAATAGACGCCGCAGGATGTATTGCATGCTCATTTAACTGCATCTGAGTATTGAGCTTGAGCAAAAGCTTACTGACAAAGTCAGCGGCTTGGCTGGGGGTACTAAGGCCGTCGGCTAGAATTACAAATTCATCACCACCTAAGCGCGCGACGGTGCCTTTTTCTGCGACAGAATCCTCTAGAATTCGCGCTATTCGTACAAGAAACTGATCGCCTAGAGCATGCCCCAAGGAGTCATTGATATTTTTAAACCTGTCCAAATCAATAAACAGTAATACAAACTGTGTTTTTTGTGTTTTAGCTCTTTGTATCGTCACTGCGATAGTTTCAAGCAATAGTGCTCTATTGGGTAGGCCAGTAAGAGCATCTCTGGTCGCCATTTTTCTAAGCTTGTTTTGTGTTTTGGAGAATTGCACCAATATTTGATTGAGTTTACTGGTTACAAGACCGAGTTCATCATCTTTGTGAGCTCGAGATGTTGGAAGCAGGTTTTCTGCGGGCGATTCGGGATCAATTTTGTCAATTGCTTCGCTTATTCTGGCTATAGGCTGAGTTAAAAATCGATGAAAAACGATTGAAAGCACCAGTGTAAGTAAAAAAGCGCGAGCCAAGGTTCCCCAAAGGCTGTAGCTTAAGCTTGAAAATAATGAGCGGGTCAGTTGCTGCACATCATAATGCAAAGTGAGTTCGCCAATTATTTCCTTATTGGGCTCATTATTAGTGTAATTGGGTCGGTATAATAACCTGGACACTTGCTCAAGATCGCCAAAGAGTTCATTGCTTATTTTTATGAATAACCCTGATGTTTCTATATGGCTTGTATTGTTAACCGCGACAAAGAGGCTGTTGTCATCAAGGGTGATGGTTGCAGAGCCGATGTTGTCGACCTTTAACAGACCTTGTATGGTCTGAGCTGCCAGCGTTTCGTCCATCGCCCAGACAGCATTTGTTGTTGGTTGTTCGACAGAATTAAGCAGTTCTTGCTGTGTCGACATCAACTGTTGGCGTTCTTCGACAAAAACTAGCGAAATTTCAACTAGAAAAATTGCAAAAGCAAAAAATAACGTTGAAGAAACAACAAGTATTGTTTGCTTCCACGTTAGCGATTTAAAATTTTCCTTTCTCAACTTTTTTCCTTTATTTTAATAGCTTATGAACGCTTTGATAGGTAGTTAGTTGTGTTCAGGGAAACGTAGACGTCGTAATCTCTCCACTTTAGAGAAAAGATTCCGCTTTGTCATTAATCTATTCCCTTTATCTATTGAATAAACTTGCAGTATACTTACGCGCGTAATTAAGGTAATTAAATTTAAGGAATGGTTCACGTGAATCCAATCGTAAAGAGTTTTGAATATGGTCAGCACACAGTTACATTAGAAACTGGTGTTATCGCACGTCAAGCAGACGCTGCTGTTTTAGCAAGTATGGGTGATACAACAGTCCTTGTTACTGTTGTCGGAAAGAAAGCTGAAGAGCCAGGTCGTGACTTTTTCCCGCTAACCGTTAATTACCAGGAAAAGACATATGCCGCTGGTAAGATCCCAGGCGGATTTTTCAAGCGTGAAGGTCGTCCATCTGAAAACGAAACATTGATTGCACGTCTTATCGACCGTCCAATCCGTCCTCTATTTCCAAATGGTTTCAAAAATGAAGTTCAGGTAATTATCACAGTCGTTTCTGTCGATCCTGAAATCAACCCTGATATCATTTCAATGATTGGTACTTCTGCTGCATTAGCTATCTCTGGTTTGCCTTTCAATGGCCCACTAGGTGTTGCCCGCGTTGGTTACACAAACGGCGAATACGTGCTTAACCCAGATGTGACTCAGCTTGTTGATAGCGAGCTTGACCTAGTTGTTGCTGGTACTGAAGGTGCGGTACTAATGGTTGAGTCAGAAGCGGCTTCTCTACCTGAAGAAGTGATGCTCGGCGGTGTGGTTTATGGTCATGACCAACAGCAAGTAGTGATTAATGCTATTAGCGAACTAAAAGCTGAAGCGAGCAAACCGGCATGGGATTGGACTGCTCCAGTTCAAGATCAAGAGCTTGTTGCTAAAGTTAAAGATTTGGCTGAATCAGGTCTTACTGAAGCTTACCAAATCGAAGTTAAGCAAGATCGTTACACGCAAGTTGGCGTAGTTAAATCTGCTGCTAAAGACGCATTACTGGCTGAAAATCCAGAAGCTGATTTGCGCGAAATCGATGGCCTTCTTGGTAGCTTAGAGAAGAAAGTTGTTCGTAGCCGCATCATTGCCGGTAACCCACGTATCGATGGTCGTGAGCCAGATATGGTTCGTGCACTAAACGTAATGGCTGGTGTACTTCCACGTACACATGGTAGTTCACTGTTCACTCGTGGTGAAACTCAAGCGCTTGTTACTTGTACTCTTGGTACAGAACGTGATGCACAGAAAGTTGACAGCATCATGGGCGAATACACCAACCGCTTTATGCTTCACTATAACTTCCCTCCATACTCAGTGGGTGAAACTGGTTTTGTTGGTTCACCTAAGCGCCGCGAAATCGGTCACGGTAAGCTAGCATGGCGTGGTATTAACGCTGTTATGCCTTCTGCAGAAGAATTTCCGTACAGCGTTCGTGTTGTATCTGAGATCACTGAATCAAATGGTTCAAGCTCAATGGCTTCTGTATGTGGTACTTCACTTGCGCTTATGGATGCTGGTGTACCGATCAAAACATCGGTTGCAGGTATCGCAATGGGTCTAGTTAAAGAAGGCGACGACTTCGTTGTTCTTTCTGACATTCTAGGTGATGAAGATCACCTTGGTGATATGGACTTTAAAGTAGCGGGTACTCGTGACGGTATTACTGCATTGCAGATGGATATCAAGATTGAAGGTATCACGAAAGACATCATGCAGATTGCTCTACAGCAAGCCTATGGCGCACGTGTTCATATCCTAAACGTAATGGACCAAGCGATTGGTTCACATCGTGATGATATCTCTGATCACGCTCCACGTATCACGACTCTTAAGATTAACCCTGAGAAAATTCGTGACGTTATCGGTAAAGGTGGTGCAACAATTCGTGCACTTACTGAAGAGACTGGTACTACGATTGAACTTGAAGATGACGGCACCGTTAAGATTGCTTCTTCAAATGGCGAAGCAACTAAAGAAGCTATCCGTCGTATCGAAGAGATCACTGCTGAAGTTGAAGTTGGTACTGTTTACAACGGTAAAGTTGTTCGTATCGTAGACTTTGGTGCATTCGTGACAATTCTTCCTGGTAAAGATGGTCTAGTTCATATTTCTCAAATCGCTGAAGAGCGTGTTGCGAATGTGTCTGACTACCTAGAAGTTGGCCAAGAAGTTAAAGTTAAAGTGATGGAAGTTGATCGCCAAGGTCGTGTGCGTCTTTCAATGAAAGAAGCGGCACCAAAAGCGGAAGCTCCTGCTGCAGAGTAAACGTTAATCGTTTATTCAAAAGGAGGCCCTAGTGGCCTCCTTTTTTGTGGGCGTTATTTACCGCTTTATATCGTAAGGTTTATCGTCATATTTGGGATTATTTGCTGTAAATGAGATTATTTTTCAATTCCTTGATAGCAGTAGCAACAGGGGATTGCTATGATTGGAGCTATTGCTGAACTCAAAAGGTTAAATGGATGAATCAAAAGATGCGTACCACTGCAATTGCAGTGATGGCTGGGATCAGTATATTGCTGACCGGATGTGTATCAACCCAAGCAGGTAGTAACCAAGCTGATGCGATTAAAGTCGCTCCCGTTTCCCCCGACTATAAGCTTGAGATAACGTTAGCCAAGCTAAATGAAATCCTTTCTAGTGTAGAGTTAACCCAGGAGCAGCGCGCGCGTTTTCATTATGATCGCGGTGTGATTTACGATCGTGTCGGCTTACGTATTTTAAGCCGAATCGATTTCCATCAGGCATTAAAATTACAGCCTAACCTAGCTGATGCGTATAATTTCCTTGGTATTTACTACACCCAAGAAAATGAGTTCGAAAGCGCTTATGAAGCATTTGATGCTGTACTTGAACTGTCTCCTGATTACGACTATGCCTATTTGAACCGTGGTATCTCTCTATACTATGGAGAGCGCTCTGAATTAGCGATTTCGGACATGGACATGTTCTATAGCAGAGACCCATCCGATGGTTATCGCGTGTTATGGCTGTATCTTGCTGAAAGAGAAATGGATCAGCAAACTGCCACCGCCAGAATGATAGAGAACCGCGCTAAATTAAACCCAGATGCTTGGTCAAGTGCATTAGTTGATTATTACTTAGGTAAGAAAGACAAAGAAGCGGTATTTGCGTTAGCAAAAGAGGGCCTAAAACACCCGAATGAGTATGCTGAACGTTTATGTGAAGCCTACTTCTATATGGCCAAAATAGCCCAGCAACGTGGTGATAATGCCGAGGCCGCTAATTACTTCCGTTTAGCGTTAGCGACAAACATCTATGATTTTGTTGAGCATAGATATGCACGTCTTGAGCTTGCTCGAGTGGCTGCTGCAATGGCACCTACAGTTAACTAGGTATTATTGATCTTGCATAAGCCTCCATTAAGGAGGCTTTTTTATTGCTTGAATGCGATTTTGAATTCGTTTTAAGCTGCAGCACTGGTAGCCAAAATATAGGTGAACAGCTATAA
The DNA here is from genome assembly GCF_041468565.1 of Shewanella sp. 10N.286.54.B9. NCBI lineage: Bacteria > Pseudomonadati > Pseudomonadota > Gammaproteobacteria > Alteromonadales > Shewanellaceae > Shewanella > Shewanella sp. 10N.286.54.B9. Next base: position 48,834 of record NZ_JBFRIY010000012.1, on the reverse strand, counting down.
TTGCCGCCTTTGTGAACTCCCAGAATTACAGGTATACATGTCAGGCTATAAAGTTGAGGTCGACAAACGTCGCACTTTCGCCATCATCTCTCACCCAGATGCGGGTAAAACCACCATTACTGAAAAGGTTCTTTTATTCGGCAACGCGTTACAAAAAGCGGGCACAGTAAAAGGCAAAAAGTCAGGTCAGCACGCTAAGTCTGACTGGATGGAGATGGAAAAAGATCGTGGTATCTCGATTACTACCTCTGTAATGCAGTTCCCATACAATGATGCGTTAGTTAACCTTCTCGACACACCTGGTCACGAAGATTTCTCTGAAGACACCTACCGTACGCTAACAGCAGTCGACTCCTGTCTAATGGTGATTGACTCGGCGAAAGGTGTTGAGCAACGTACTATTAAGCTGATGGAAGTCACTCGTCTGCGTGATACGCCAATCGTCACTTTCATGAACAAACTTGACCGTGATATTCGCGATCCCATTGAGCTGATGGATGAAGTTGAAGAGGTGCTTAACATCAAGTGTGCACCTATCACTTGGCCAATTGGTGCCGGTAAAGAGTTTAAAGGGGTTTACCACCTTTTGCGTGATGAAGTGATCTTGTACCAGAACGGTATGGGACACACTATCCAAGACTCAAAAATTATTAAAGGTTTAGATAACCCAGAACTCGACGAAGCAATCGGTAGCTATGCTGATGAAATCCGTGATGAAATGGAGCTTGTTGCAGGCGCATCGCACGAGTTTGATCGTGAGCAGTTCCTTAAAGGTGAGTTAACACCGGTTTATTTTGGTACTGCACTAGGTAACTTTGGTGTTGACCATATTCTTGATGGCATCGTTGAGTGGGCGCCAATTCCGCAGCCTCGTGAAACTGAAGCACGAGATATTGAGCCAACAGAAGCAAAGTTCAGCGGGTTTGTATTTAAGATCCAAGCGAACATGGATCCTAAACATCGTGACCGTGTTGCGTTTATGCGGATCTGTTCTGGTCGTTACGAGCAGGGCATGAAGATGCATCACGTACGTTTAGGCAAAGATGTTAACGTCAGTGATGCTTTGACCTTCATGGCGGGCGATCGTAACCGTGCAGAGGCTGCTTATCCTGGTGACATTATTGGTTTACATAACCATGGCACTATTCGTATTGGTGATACCTTTACGCAGGGTGAGAAGTTACGCTTTACTGGTGTGCCAAACTTTGCCCCAGAGATGTTCCGTCGTATCCGCCTTAAAGACCCATTGAAACAAAAGCAACTACTCAAGGGTTTAGTCCAGCTTTCAGAAGAGGGCGCTGTACAGGTCTTTAGACCATTAGACAGTAATGACTTAATCGTAGGCGCCGTTGGGGTGCTGCAGTTTGAAGTGGTCGTTGGTCGTCTTAAGACCGAGTACAAAGTTGAAGCTATCTATGAAGCAATTAGCGTTACTACTGCACGTTGGGTTTATTGTGATGATCACAAGAAATTGGACGAGTTCAAGCGTAAGTGCAGCATGAACTTAGCTCTTGATGGCGGTGATAACCTTACCTATATCGCACCAACAATGGTTAACCTAAACCTTTCGATGGAACGTTACCCTGATATTGAGTTTGCTAAGACACGAGAAAATTAATCTCAGCAACTGATATTCAATACTAAAACCCAAGCCATGGCTTGGGTTTTTTATTGGCTGTTTATTGTTAGGTTGAATGGACTGAAACGATATGCAGTAAGGATACATGCACACTCATGTTCAGTGAGTAAAAGTTGAAGCAGTCAAAGATTTGATTCATTGCTTCTATTCTTTTATGACTAGAATGCGTTACGAACTCTTCACTTAGACGGCTAAGCGTCATTGCTCAAGCCTTGCACTAGGAGCATTATTCCTTACGGTAAAGAATCGAACAAAAACTAAGCTCGAAAGAGCAGCCGACCCTTGTATTACAATAATAGGGAGACTTGTTATATTGACCTTTGATAGTGAGCATTCATAGAGGGAAGTCATGACATTATTAGTGAAAGATGAGCAGCTTAAAATATTTCCAATGATAGATAGTCACGCTCATTTGGATTTTAGTGAGTTTGACCATGATAGAGGCGAACTTTTTCAACAGATGAGGGCGCAGGGAATAGAGCAAGTTGTGATCCCTGGCGTGTCAGAAGATAAATGGGCAAACCAAGTTCGCATTGCCAAACAGTTTGACTGCCCTTTTGCATTGGGCATACACCCTTGGTTTTGTGATTCTATGACAGGGCAAACGTTACCTAATCTCAGGGAATTGCTATTGCAATCGCAGCAAGACGCAAAACTTGTCGCAATTGGCGAGTGTGGTTTAGATAAGTTACATAAAAGTAATTTCGCAACACAATTATCGGTATTTAAGGCTCAAATTTTGCTCGCAGAAGAATTTGATCTACCTCTCATTATTCATTGTGTTAAAAGCCACGAAGAGATGCTTAATTTGCTCAAAGGCAGTAAAAATGCCAGAAAAGGGGTGATCCACGGCTTTTATGGCGGACCAGAGTTAGCATCACGTTATGTTAAGTTGGGATACAAGTTAGGAGTAGGCGGATTACTTTTAAATGATAATGCTCAGAAACTCCACCGAACAGTGGCTGAATTGCCGCTCAATGCGTTTGTATTGGAAACAGATTCCCCTGCGATGAGGCCTCAAAATAGTGATAATGATCGTAATTCTCCACTAATTCTGCCTTTATTACTCAAAAAAATGGCAAGTTTACAGAAAAAAACTAATGTTCTTATATCAGAACAGCTGTATTTGAATGTTTCGCAACTCTTTGACCTTTAGTTTTATTTTGATTGAACAGGTGTAACTCGCATCAGAATAACTAACGAAATCATTGAAATAAAACTTCAAAAATTTGATCAATACGACGCTTTTGAGCGTCTGGTCGGGTATAATCGACCGCGGAAAAAGGTTGGTTAACAACATAATTAAAAAGTATTAACAATAGGGTGATGGTTAATGGATATTTTAATGAGTTTAGTAGGGGTGGTCACCTTACTAGCGATCGCTTTCGGGCTTTCAAATAATAAAAAAGCAATTAACAAACGTACTGTTCTAGGTGCACTAGCAATTCAAGCCGCTTTCGGTGGTTTCGTATTGTATGTACCAGTTGGACAAGAAGTACTTGGTGGCGTTTCAATGGGTGTTGCCAGCGTTATTGGTTACTCTCAAGCTGGTATCGACTTCCTATTTGGTGGTCTAGGTACTGACGCTATGTTCGCAAACGGTGTTGGTTTTGTCTTCGCTATTCGCGTACTACCTGTAATTATCTTCTTCTCTTCTTTGATTGCTGTTCTTTACTACCTTGGCATCATGCAGATGGTAATTAAGTTCATCGGTGGTGGTCTTCAGAAAGCATTGGGCACAAGCCGTACTGAGTCTATGTCTGCTACTGCAAACATCTTCGTAGGTCAAACTGAAGCACCATTAGTTGTACGTCCATTTATTGCGACTATGACTAACTCTGAGCTATTCGCTATCATGGTTGGTGGTCTTGCATCTATCGCTGGTGCGGTACTTGCTGGTTACGCTGGTATGGGCGTTAAGATTGAGTACTTAGTTGCTGCATCTTTCATGGCCGCTCCTGGTGGTCTAATGATGGCTAAGCTTATCCATCCTGAGACTGAAGAAACTAAAAACGAAATGGGCGACTTGCCTGAAGACACTGACAAGCCAGCTAACGTTATTGACGCTGCTGCTGCTGGTGCTGCTTCTGGTATGCATTTAGCACTTAACGTTGGTGCAATGCTGCTAGCATTCGTTGGTCTTATCGCAATGCTTAACGGTATGTTAGGCGGGATCGGTGGCTGGTTTGGTATGGAGAACCTTTCTCTAGAACTAATCCTAGGTTACGTGTTCATGCCTCTAGCATTCCTTATCGGTGTGCCTTGGAGTGAAGCAATGGTAGCTGGTTCTTTCATTGGTCAAAAGATCATTGTTAACGAATTCGTTGCTTACCTAAACTTTGCCCCATACCTAAAAGATATTGCTGATGGCGGTATGGTTGTTGCTGAAACTGGTGTTGCTATGACTGATAGAACTAAAGCTATCATCTCATTCGCACTATGTGGATTTGCAAACCTATCTTCAATCGCAATTCTACTTGGTGGTCTAGGCGCTATGGCTCCAAGCCGTCGTCACGACCTTGCTAAGCTTGGTGTTCGTGCGGTTATCGCAGCATCACTAGCAAACCTTATGAGTGCAACACTTGCTGGTCTATTCCTAGCATTGTAAGCCTCAAGTTGACTGAGTGGCATGTGTTGCTCAGTCTTGGTTCTGCTCACTCAGAGCAGAGCCACAATTAAGTCAATCGTTTTCCAATATAAAGTTTTACGAAATGGTCAATAACTAAGATTAGGGATTATTTCGACTTAAATACGACAATAACAATGGTAAGACAGAATAATCTGTCGATAAATCATGACTTTGTTCTAATGTTAAAACTTAGTGTTCGCATTTTTACGTAAATAGTGTTGAAGTTTGACATAAATTAAGTAGAATGCGCGCCATAAAAAAGAAACGCTGACTCTTCATAAAGTCGAGCAGCAAACCATAAATAAATGGGGTTGATGATGAAAAACGTTAAAACTATCGCACTAGCTACAGCACTAGCAGCTACAGCTACAATGGCAGCACCAACTTTCGCAGCAGATCGCACAGACCTTCGTGCTGGTGATTACAGCTGGATGCAGTTCAACGCAATGTACGCAGTAAATGAACTTCCACGTGACGGTTCTACAGATAACGGTCATGACTACCTAGAGATGGAATTTGGCGGCCGCGCTGGCATCGTAGATCTATACGGTTATGTTGATGTATTCAATATTACAAACCGCGATTACGGTGACAAGAATAACGGCGCAAGCAAGATGTTCATGAAGTTTGCTCCACGTTTCTCTATCGATGCGATGACTGGTTGGGATCTTTCTGCTGGTCCAATCCAAGAAGTTTACATTTCAACGCTATTTAACTGGGGCGGCGGAGCTATCCGTGGTACTGACCAGTTTGGTAATGAGACAAATGACGTAAACAATGCTTCAATTGGTATTGGTGCTGACGTTATGGTTCCATGGTTAGGTAAAACTGGCATGAACCTATACGGTTTCTACGACATGAACATTAAAGAGTGGAACGGTTACCAATTCTCTATGAACTGGTTTAAGCCTTTTGTTAACTTTGACAATGGCTCTTTCATCTCTTTCCAAGGTTATGTTGACTACCAGTTCGGCGCTGATGAAAAATACGGCAACGAATTCGTACCACAAACTACTAGTGGTGGTGCTGCATACTTAGGTCTACACTGGCATTCAGAGAACTACGCACTTGGTTACGGCTTAAAAGCATACCAAGATGTTTACCTTCTTGAAGACGGTGCAGGTCTAGTTGGTCTAGAAACTACAGGTTTCGCACATTACTTCACTGCTACTTACAAGTTCTAAGCAACGCTTAAAGAACAGTTAAGTATCTGCAGAGCCGCGATATATCGCGGCTCTGACTATCTTCTAAGTATATTGATGTTGAACCTTTAATTTTTATTTCAATTTTTACTCATTTGGTAACGCAAACAAATTAATTTTTACTTAAGCATGAACTATATTTAATTAGCTTGTTTAGGTAAGTATTAATTGAAAGTGATATAAGATTTATTACGCGCTAAAAGGGACTTTTCGCGGAAAGGCAGACATAAGCAGTATCTATCTCCCTTCCCGGTCTTCATGGATTCAAGTCGTGACACTAGTGTCAAGATTATTGCAATGCAAAGACGTTGCAATGTTGGATACCTGAATATTGCCTTAGCATGATTATTGATGTTCAATTCTCATGACTAAGGTTCGGCAATGCTCGAAGGCCCGGCCCATAAAAATAATCAAAAAAATCAGCCACTTCTAAGCGCAGCCATACGACAATTTTCTATTAAAATTTTACTATTTGAATATGTCTCGGAGAGCTATTATGAGCGACTTAAAAAAAGCAGCACAACAAGCCATTAATTTGATGGATCTTACTACGCTAAATGACGACGATACTGATCAGAAGGTTATCGATTTATGTCATAAAGCTAAGACGCCAGCTGGCGACACTGCTGCTATTTGTATCTACCCTCGCTTTATTCCTATTGCACGTAAAACGCTAAATGAGATTGGCGGCGATGATATCAAAATCGCAACAGTGACTAACTTCCCACACGGTAATGATGATATTGCCATTGCAGTACTTGAAACTCGTGCAGCTGTTGCTTACGGCGCTGATGAAGTTGATGTTGTTTTCCCGTACCGCGCGTTAATGGCGGGTAACGAAACTGTCGGTTTTGAGCTAGTTAAAGCCTGTAAAGAAGCCTGTGGCGATGAAGCCATTTTGAAAGTTATCATCGAATCAGGTGTGCTTGCAGATCCAGCGCTTATCCGTAAAGCATCTGAGCTATCAATCGATGCGGGTGCTGACTTCATTAAGACCTCTACCGGTAAAGTTGCAGTAAACGCAACACTTGAAGCCGCTGAGATCATGATGACAGTGATTAGCGAAAAGAACACTAAGGTTGGCTTTAAGCCTGCCGGTGGCGTAAAAGATGCTGCAGCAGCGGCAGAATTTTTAGGTGTTGCAGCACGTCTTCTAGGTGATGACTGGGCGACTCCCGCTACATTCCGTTTTGGCGCTTCTAGCCTGCTAACAAACTTACTGCATACATTGGAGTTAGGTGACGCACCTAAAGGACCACAAGGTTACTAGTCTTTACTGATTTAGCTTGTTGTTAAGTGTGATCTAAATCTAATTAGGTGTACCAAAAGTCCGTTATGATGTAACTATATTACGGCTTTTGGTTCCCCTTTAGCAGATTGCTAACTGAAAGTTACCTTAAGTGGAAACTTAGTTACATTCTTGGAGGTAGTACATGTTTTTAGCTCAAGAAATTATTCGTAAAAAACGTAATGCTGAAGTCCTTTCAACTGAAGAGATCCAATTCTTCGTTAACGGCATCACCAATAACACTGTGTCCGAAGGGCAGATCGCTGCACTGGGTATGGCTGTTTACTTCAACGACATGAATATGGATGAGCGTATCGCGCTTACCACATCCATGCGTGATTCTGGTACGGTTCTCGACTGGAAATCTCTTGACCTTAACGGTCCAATTATCGATAAGCACTCAACCGGTGGTGTGGGGGATGTCATTAGTTTGATGTTAGGCCCAATGGCTGCAGCTTGTGGTGGTTATGTACCGATGATTTCAGGTCGCGGCCTTGGTCATACTGGCGGCACACTCGATAAGTTTGATGCAATCCCTGGTTACAATACTGAGCCTGACAGTGCACTGTTTCGCAAAGTCGTTAAAGAGGCAGGCGTAGCCATTATTGGTCAGACGGGTGATCTTGTTCCTGCTGATAAGCGCTTTTACTCTATTCGCGATAATACCGCGACAGTAGAGTCTATCTCACTTATTACTGCTTCTATTCTTTCTAAAAAGCTTGCCGCAGGCCTTGATGCCCTCGCAATGGATGTCAAAGTGGGTACTGGCGCCTTTATGCCAACCTACGAAGCATCTGAAGAGCTTGCCCGCAGTATTACAGCTGTTGCCAATGGTGCTGGTACTAAAACAACTGCTCTATTAACTGACATGAACCAAGTTTTGGCTTCATGTGCAGGTAATGCTGTTGAGGTTAAAGAAGCTGTCGACTTCATGACCGGTGCTTACCGTAATCCACGTCTTTACGAAGTGACTATGGGACTTTGCGCAGAAATGCTTACCCTTGGTGGTATTGCAAGCAATGAAGCGCAGGCACGTGCCAAGCTAAATGAAGTACTCGATAACGGTAAAGCTGCTGAGATATTTGGCCGCATGGTATCAGGTCTTGGTGGACCGACTGATTTCGTAGAAAACTACAGTAAATACCTACCTGATTCACAAATCATTCGTCCTGTTTATGCTGACCAAACCGGTTTTGCAACTGCAATGGATACCCGTGAATTGGGTCTTGCAGTTGTTACCTTAGGTGGCGGACGTCGTAAACCTGGTGACACTCTAGATTACAGTGTTGGACTGACTAAAGTTTGCGCCCTTGGCGATGAAATCAGTGCCGATAAGCCTATTGCATTTATACACGCTCAATCTGAAGGTGCCTTTGCTGAAGCTGAAGCTGCAGTGAAAAAAGCGATTCACATTGGCGATACCAAACCAGAGAAAACTCCTGAGATATATCGCTATATCCGCGAGTCAGATCTGTAACGGAGCACAGTTTATGAAACGTACTATAATCATGATGCTAGATTCATTCGGCGTAGGGGCTGCACATGATGCAGAAGCCTTTGGCGATGTTGGGTCAGACACTTTTGGACACATCGCAAAAGCATGTGCCGAAGGTAAAGCAAATGACGGCCGTGAAGGGCCATTAAAATTACCAAACCTAGCACGCTTGGGTTTAGGGCACGCATCTAAAGAGAGCACAGGTGAATTCCCTGCTGGTTTTGGCGATGATGTCGAGATTATCGGCGCTTACGGTCATGCCGATGAATTAAGCTCAGGTAAAGACACGCCGAGTGGACATTGGGAAATGGCGGGTGTACCTGTTTTATATGAATGGGGCTACTTTAGCGATCTGACTAACTCTTTCCCGCAGGAACTTACAGATAAGATACTTGCTCGTGCAGGTTTAACTGAATTTCTCGGTAACTGCCACTCTTCAGGAACTGTGATCCTAGAAGAACTTGGTGAAGAGCATATGCGCACTGGTAAGCCTATTTTCTATACCTCTGCCGATTCAGTGTTCCAGATTGCTTGTCATGAAGAGAGCTTTGGACTTGAAAAATTATATGAGCTTTGCATTATCGCTCGCGAAGAGCTAGCTGATTACAACATTGGCCGTGTTATTGCTCGTCCATTTGTTGGTACTGATGCAAGTAACTTTGAGCGTACTGGTAATCGTCGTGACTATGCGGTTGAGCCACCAGCGCCAACAGTACTCGATAAGCTTAAAGCTGCCGGTGGTGAAGTGGTTAGTGTGGGCAAGATTGCTGACATCTATGCACATTGCGGTATTACTCAAAAAGTAAAAGCAACTGGGCTTGAAGCATTGTTTGATGCCACGCTAGAGCAAGTTAAACAAGCGGGTGACAATACGATTGTATTCACTAACTTTGTTGATTTTGACTCTCACTACGGCCATCGCCGTGATGTTGCAGGCTATGCTCGCAGCCTAGAGTATTTCGATGCTCGCTTACCAGAGATATTAGCTCTGTTAGGCGAAGATGACTTCTTACTGCTTACTGCAGACCATGGTTGTGACCCAACTTGGCCTGGCAGCGATCATACTCGTGAACGCGTACCGGTTTTAGTATATGGTGCAGGGCTCGAACCTGGATCATTAGGTCTACGTAACAGCTTTGCTGATATGGGCCAATCTATAGCGAGCTACTTTAAGCTTGAGCCTATGGAATATGGCGAGTCGTTTGTTCGCTAGTTAAACCGAAACAATTTTTAAATTTGGCGGTTCACTTTGGACCGCTAGCATACAAAGACTCAAGTATTAACGACGGTCTAAAAATATAAATAGGGGTTTTCTGATGGCTACACCACACATTAATGCCGTAGACGGTGCATTTGGCGATACAGTGCTATTTCCTGGCGATCCACTACGTGCAAAATACATTGCTGAAACATTTCTAGAAAACGTTGAGCAAGTTACTGACGTGCGTAACATGCTTGGTTTTACTGGTACATACAAAGGTGTTCGCATCTCTGTTATGGGTTCAGGTATGGGCATTCCTTCTTGCTCAATCTACGCAACTGAATTGATCAAAGATTACGGTGTTAAAAACTTAATCCGTGTTGGTACTTGTGGTGCAGTTAGCACTGACGTTAAAGTTCGTGACGTATTAATCGGTATGGGTGCATGTACTGATTCACAAGTTAACCGTCTACGTTTTAAAGGCCAAGATTTCGCAGCAATTGCTGACTACAGCCTACTTAGCGCTGTGGTTAAAGCTGCTGAAGAAAAAGGTACTAAGTTCCGCGTTGGTAACGTTTTCTCTGCTGATCTTTTCTACACACCAGATCCAGAAATGTTTGACGTTATGGAAAAGATGAACATCTTAGGTGTCGAAATGGAAGCTGCAGGCCTTTACGGCGTTGCTGCTGAGTTCGGTGCTAAAGCATTATGTGTTTGTACTGTATCTGATCATATCCGTACTGGTGAAAAGACCTCTTCTGACGAGCGTCAAACTACCTTTAACGAAATGATCGAAATGACACTAGAAGCAGCTATCACTCTTTAATGAGCATTGTTGCAGTAAACCAGTAACACTGGTTTATAGGTCATTAAAAAGCGGACATTGATTGTCCGCTTTTTTGTGGCTGTTTTTCTTGTATTACTCTTGCGGTTTATGGTTTATCCGCTTTTTCTTCTACAGAAAGAGTTTCATCCGCTTGATTATCTAGCTCTTCACGTCGATGTTTAGCATTTCGTTTGCTGAGCAGTTGTCTGAACTTTATCTTAGCTTTACGTCTGTCAAAGTCGGCGCGTTTAAACGATAACGCGCGTGACAATAGCATGCCGATGAGCCCAGCAATGATCAGCATCATCTGCTGCTGTTCCATATTGATCTGGTGCGCTTCTTTAATTTCATTAAAAAAGTATTTGGGCTCTAATCTAACTTCTACATAACCCAAGTTTTGCCCATCTTGCGAAACAGCCTCAACATAAGGAGGGTATTGGGCAAGCAGTTGTGCCATCTCCTCAGAGTCAGCTTCATAATCCTCTTGGGTAACACTTTGTGCGAATGATAATCTGACACCATCTTCACTAAAAATACTGGCTGACATGACTTTAGGGTCAAGTACCAATGCGGTGGCAAGCCATTGCAGCTGCTCATCATTTTCTAATTGCAGAGCAGGCGCTGCGCCATAGGCAGTTTGCTCAACTAATAATCTTGCCATCTTTTCGGTTTGGGACTTTAGAAGCTGTTGCCCTTGTAGTAGGCTAGTTTCCCACAACTGATCCAGACCAATGAATAATGCAATAGCGATAAGGATCTGTAATATCCTGCTTATTCGATGGCTCTTTTTTAGGCCTTTTAAATAAAACACTGAAATCCTTAATTTGTAGTGTACTCACTTAATCATAATTGATTATCTCAGTACTCGGTAGTTGGAGAAGCATAACTAATGGAAAATTTGAGTCAATCTACTGTTTTTGAATGGTTAAGCAGTGAAAGTAGCATGTCTTACCACACTGGGGAACAAAGATTTTCTCGCCATATTGAGACTCGGTATCCATCCGCTGCACTGCGTTTTCGGATCCTGTTTTCCGATAATAGCGGTCTTGCTGCTATAGAGGATTGGCTGCTTTGTAATACGACAGAGTTAAGCCTTGCGCTGATTACGCGTAAGACCGGGTTGACTTGTTTAGAGGTTTGCGCTGAAAAATCATTTGATCTAGCTACTTTGCAGACCTTACCGAGTGTAGAGGTGTTTCAGATCAAAGCCGATGCTCCAGTGCTTAATCAGCCCGGATTATTGGTGATGGATATGGACTCGACTGCAATTGAGATCGAGTGTATCGATGAACTTGCCGAGATGGCAGGGGTTGGTGCAGCAGTCGCCGCAGTGACAGAGCAAGCCATGCAGGGGGAGCTTGATTTTGAAGAGAGCTTGCGTGCAAGAGTGGCAAAACTTAAAGATGCTGACGCTGATATTATTCAGCGTTTATGTAGCGAGCTGCCTTTAATGCCAGGTTTGGCTGCAATGATTGCTGAGTTAAAGCAGTATCAATGGCGAACCGTCGTGGCCTCAGGTGGTTTTAGCCCTTTTGTTAACCATCTTAAGCAGTTACTTGATTTAGATGCCGCTTTTGCTAATGAGTTAGATATTGCTGATGGGAAGCTACTCGGTACGGTTTCAGGTCAGGTGGTTGATGCGCAGTTTAAAGCTGATACTGTTGAAAGTTGCGCTCAGCAGTGGTCAATAGCAATGGGTCAACGCGTCGCAATTGGTGACGGCGCTAATGATATCCCAATGATTAATATTGCTGACTTTGGTATTGCTTACCATGCAAAACCAAAACTTGCTGCTGCTGCAGAGGTTAATATTGAAAAGCTAAACCTTAAAGTGTTGCCCTATCTGTTTCAGCTTAAATAGACGCCGAAGCTTTAACACTAACTATGCTGAATTGAAATAAACCTCAATAAAGTCACTACTTACAGACCTATAAATTCACTTTTGTAGGTCTTTTTATTGCTGTTTTAAAAGTAGCTTATCCAGCTGATTTACATAGTTGGTTGTTACTTCTCACTGTTTGAATCCCGCTAAAGATACCTATGCTAGCCATTTGTTTAGAGCTAATACTCTTGTTTTTGTGCGGTTAACTCAGTAACTTAGATAAAAAAATTGAGCGTTACAGTGTGAAAATCCAACAAAAATCTCTCTTTGTGCCCTATAACCACGGCCACCTTCATGTCAGGCAAATACTGCCAGCTAACCCCGATATGAGTAAGCCTCCGTTATTGATGCTGCATGGCGCTATGTCCAATGGGCGCGTTTTTTACAGCGAATCAGGCAAAGGGCTAGGCTGCTATTTGGCTGATGCAGGGGTTGTTGTCTATGTATTGGACACGCTCGGGCGCGGACACAGCACACCGAAACTTGGCCGAGGATTTAGCGCTGGGCAAGGTGAGGTTATTCGAGAGCAATTGCCGCTTATTCAACAGTACATTCTTTCTTTGCATCCCAAAACTGATAGTGTGCATTGGTGCGGTCACTCATGGGGTGGCGTGTTGATGGCCAGCGCTATCGCTCGCTATGACACTTTGCAGCAATCGGTTGCTTCACTGGTGACCTTTGGCAGTAAGCGCCGTATAGAAGTTAAGTCGTTCAGTAAGTGGTTAAAAGTCGATCTGTTTTGGAATCGCTTAGCGCCTTTTATCGCTTGGCAGCGTGGTTACCTTCCGGCAGATAAATTAAAGGTGGGGATGGACAACGAGTCTCAGGCTTCATTGCTACAAAGTATTGATTGGGTTCGCGGACATTGGATCGATCATGACGATGGTTTTAACTACAGCCAAGCGGCTAAACACGCCAAGTGGCCTAAATCTTGGTTCATTGCAGGCCAGGGTGATACTGTTCTAGGTAATCCTAGTGACGTACAGCGGATGATTAGCGAGTGCCAAATACAACAGGTCGATTATACATTATTATGCCGCAAACATGGTTTTAAGCACGATTATGACCATGCTGGAATGTTAACCCATAAAGATGCGGTGCAAGATCATTTTCCAACCGTTCGCGATTGGTATCGGCAGTTAAATCGCTAATCTTCAGTCTCTATCAAGGGGGCAAGCTGCACCAGTTCAGCTAAATTGGCGACGCCGAGTTTGTCCATCAATTTTGATCTGTGTACCTCAATGGTTCTAATTGCTACACAAAGTGAGCTCGACATTTGTTTATTGGTATTACCTGCGATTATGAGCTTAAAAATCTGCAACTCTCGCTCTGATAAACCTGCTATCAGTTGTTGCTCAGTGAAGCGACGATATTGATTAACGCTGTTTTGCAGCCCTTTTGAAATAGATTGCGATAATGCTTGGCCCTGAACGGGTTTTTGAAAAAAGTCGAAAGCGCCATTCTTAAAGGCATCTACGGCCATAGGGACATCGCCGTGGCCAGTTAGAAAGATAACTGATAAGGGACTACTGGCGTCTTGTAACAGTTGTTGAACTTGTGGCCCACTCAATCCAGGCATACGAGCATCCAGGATCACGCAGCCTGGCTGGCTGAGGTCAATAGCTGTCATAAATGCATTTCCTGAGTTAAAACTTATTATTTTATAGCCAAACCCGTCCATCAGAAAAGTGATGGAATCAACAATCGCTTCATCATCATCAACAAGGTAGACAGGACCACCAATCAACGCTTGCATGGGTATACCTCTAACACTTTAATTAGGATCTATTAGATAGATATCTCAGTTCCTTACTTAATGCGAACATAATTTTTACAAAGCATGAGACCCATCACGTTGAGCCAACATTAGACTATCGTAAACTTGAACCAGCGTTTAATACGGGGCTAATAGAGTGTATCGGATCTTATTCTGTTTAATACTACTGTGCTGTACATCCAGTGTTTGGGCACAGCCCCAATCACTCTATGTCGGCGTATTATCTAACTGGGGCAACCAACAGGCCATTGAACGTTGGCAGCCCATGATGCATTACCTTGATGAGCAAGTACCTGGCACCAAGTTTCATGTGTATCCGGGAAACTTTGAAGCGTTGAACTTAGCCATGGAGTTAGGTCAGATCCAGTTTATTATTACTAATCCTGGCCAATATCTTTATTTATCAAATCAATACCCGTTGTCTTGGTTAGCGACAATGCGTTCAGCACGCCATAATGGTGCTACATCAGCTATAGGCTCAGCGATTATCGTTAAGGCGGAAAGCGACTACCGCACTCTTTATGATCTAAAAGGCAAGGTGGTCGCAGCGAGTGATCCCCATGCACTCGGAGGCTATCAAGCAACTGTGGGCTTAATGCACAAATTGGGAATGGAATCGGAAGATTACTTTAAAGAGGTCAAGTTCCTTGGTTTCCCGTTAGATCCTCTGTTGTATCAAGTTCGAGATGGTAATGTTGATGCGGCCATTACGCCGCTATGTACTTTTGAAGATATGATTGCACGTGGGCTTATCAATGCTGCCGACTATCGAATTCTTAATCCAAGCCGACCTGATGGCTTTGATTGTCAGTGCAGTACCAACCTCTACCCAAACTGGTCTTTTGCCGCGAGTGAGAGCGTTGATATCAGCTTAACTAAACAGATAACCCAAGCATTAATGGAATTGCCTGCCAGCCATCCTGCTGCTGTTAAGGCGCAACTCATGGGCTGGACATCACCGATAAGTCAGTTAGCGGTTATTCAATTATTTGGTGAACTTCATGTGCATGCAAATGACGCAAGTCGTTGGGAGAGCGTTGAGAACTGGCTTAAAGATAATCGGCATTGGGGCATGTTCGCTATATTTGTATTTTTGGTCGCGACCATTTATCACCTATGGATTGAGTACCGTTTTCACCAGAAAAGCGAATCGTTAATCGCCACTGAGCGCCAACTTAAACAGCAAGCTATCGCCCTTGAGAAACTACAGAGCGCATCGATTATTGGTGAAATTGGCGCCGGACTGGCTCACGAAATTAACCAGCCCATCGCTGCTATCACCAGTTACAGCGAAGGGGGAATTATGCGATTGCAAGGCGAGAAAACGCCTCAAGCTGCGTCCACTATTGAGCTTTTGCAAAAAATCCACAGCCAGTCGACGCGAGCGGGAGAGGTGGTGCATCGGATCCGCAGTCTACTAAAACGGCGAGAGTCGGTTATGAGTGATGTTAATATCCTTAGCTTAGTTGATGAATGCATATCCTTGTTAAAATTGGAGTCACAGCGCAGAGACATCAAAATCACTAAGCGTATTAAAGGCGAGCCTTTCTTCATTAGTGCTGACAGGGTTGGCTTACTGCAGGTACTCATCAATCTGACTAAAAATAGCATCGATGCCATTGCAGAGGCTCAATCAGTCAATGATGGAGAGATAATCATTAAACTTGTTTTTAAAGAGTTTCAAGTGGACGTATTGGTTATAGATAACGGTAGTGGCTTAGTCCAGAGTGCCGACTCTGTGATGGCGACATTCTTTACCACCAAAGAGGAGGGGTTAGGGCTCGGTTTAGCTATCTGTAATGAGGTGGTCAATGAACACGATGGTGCCTTTGCTCTTAATGATCGTGATGATGGTCAAGCAGGCTGCGTTGCTAAAATTAGCTTAAAAAAGCGGGGTAGTGAGCGTAGTGTAGAAGTGTGATTAATGTGTTTATTGGCTATGTTCCAAGCTGTGCTTTCAATTCCTCACCTGTACAAGCCTGTTAAATATGCAGGCTTTTGCAACTCTTTGCATATATCCACGACCGCTTAGTTAGATTTATAGGCTTTTAAGAGAAGTTTTTCCTCCACATATCGACAGGCTATCGATATGTGGTTTACCACAATAGACAAGTTCTACCGGTTTATGCTGGACAAAAACTGAACTGTGAAACGACTCACAAAGCGTAATATGCAAATGTCGATATGTGGTTTACCACAATATTCAGCTCATTATTCCTAGCAGACAATGGTGAAAAGTTTGGGACGGCAGCTATTTTTTAGCATAATCGCTAACTAAAGGTCGCAAGTTCCCAGCCAAGCACTGAGTTCCAATGTCTACTGGGAGAATCATCATGAAACTAGATCGGCGAACCTTTATCAAAGGGGCTGGCGCAACGACAGCAGGCTGCGCACTGGCAAGCTTGCCAGGCTCGTTAGCCGCTTTTGGACAATCCACATTGAAGGGCAGCGCAGAGTCTGTCGCCAGTATTTGTGAAATGTGTTCCACACGTTGTCCAATCTCTGCCCGAGTCGTTAACGGCAAGAACGTGTCGATACTGGGGAATGTAAACGCAAAATCCTATGGTGGCGCCGTTTGCGCTCGAGGTGGAGCGGGTCATAGCCAGCTTTATGATAAGCAACGCATCGTTAAACCATTAAAGCGTGTTGGCGAACGTGGCGAAGGTAAGTGGCAAGAGATTGAGTGGGATGAAGCCTACGCAACCATTGCTGAAAACCTCAATCAGATTAAAGCAAAACATGGCGCAGAATCAGTAGCATTCTCTTCAAAATCGGGTTCTCTGTCTGGCCACCTTTTTCACCTTGCTAAAGCCTTTGGCAGCCCTAATACCTTTACCCACGCATCAACTTGTCCAGCGGGTTATGTCGTCGCGGCCAAAGCCATGTTTGGTGGTAAAATAAAACGCGACCTGAGTAACTCTAAGTACATCATTAACTTTGGGCATAACCTCTATGAAGGCATCAATATGTCTGAAACCAGAGGCATGATGAATGCACAAATGGAGAAGGGCGCCAAGCTGGTGGTATTTGAGCCACGCTTTTCGATTGTGGCTGACAAAGCTGATGAGTGGTATGCCATTAAGCCCGGCACTGATGTCGCAGTGGCACTCGCCATTTGTCACACACTTATTGAAGATGACCTGTACGACAAAGCCTTTGTCGCTGAATATGTTTCAGGATTTGCCGAGTTTGCCAAAGAAGTTAAGGCCTATACCCCCGAATGGGCTGAATCTATCAGTGATGTTCCCGCTGAAGATATTCGCCGCATTACCCACGAGTATGCCGCTGCTGCTCCTCATGCATTAGTTGATTTTGGTCACCGCTCCTCGTTTACTACCGAAGAGTTTGAAATGCGCCGAGCACTTTATGCGGCCAACGTGCTGGTGGGCAATATTGAACGTAAAGGTGGATTGTATTTCGGCAAAAAAGCCTCTAAGTACAATAAGTTTGCTGGCGAGAGCGTTGCACCGACACTGGCAAAACCTGGCGTAAAAGATATGCCTAAAATTGATGCTAAGCGCATTGATATGGTTGACGAGCAATACTCACTATTGTGGTCATCAGGCGGGATCTACCAAACGATTTTAGACTCAACACTCGAAGCTAAGCCTTATCAACTACACAGCTGGGTAATGAGCCGCACCAACCCTATGCAAACTATGACTGATAGAGCCAAAGTCGTTGAAACCATGCAAAAGCTTGATTTTGTAGTCGCATGCGATATCTACATTAGTGAAAGTGCTGCTTATGCAGATATTTTCCTGCCTGAGTCGACCTACCTTGAACGTGATGAGGAGATTGTTGATAAATCAGGCAAGAACCCTGCTTACTACGTGCGTCAGAAAGTGGTTGAGACTATAGGCAATACCAAACCAAGCTGGCTGATCTGGAAAGAACTTGCCGACCAGTTAGGCCAAGGTCAGTTTTTCCCTTGGCAGAATATGGAAACGCTGCAGCTGTTTCAAGTGGATAAAAATACAGCGCTACTAAACAAGATCAAGAGTGACGGCTGGGTTAGCTACGGCAAGCCATTGTTACTGCGTGAACCCGCAATGGTTAAAGCATTCAGTGCGAGTTACCCAAATGCTAAGCCATTGGACGCTGATGGTACTTATGCAAGCCAGTTAAGCTTTAAAACACCGTCAGGTAAAATTGAACTGAGTTCAAATAAAGTTGAAAAGATGGCGCCTGGACGCGGCGTGATCCGCTACCGCGAAGTGAATATGAAGCAAGCCGATGAGCTGTTTTTCATTCAAGGTAAGGTGGCCGTTCATACCAATGCTGCTACACAAAATGTACCTATGCTTGCCAATCTTATGTCTGATAACGCAGTTTGGATCCACCCTATTACAGCAGGACTTCTGAGTATCTCCAGCGGTGATGCTATTCGTATCTACAACGATACAGGCAGTGAAGAGGGACATGCCTTGGTTACGCCTGGTATACGTCCAGACACCGTGTTTGCCTACATGGGCTGCGGTTCTAAAAACAAAGAGCTAGCGCGAGCAACGGGTAAAGGTGTGCATTGCGGTAACTTACTTCCTCACGTTACGTCTCCGGTGACAGGCATGAACCTGCATACCACCGGCGTCAAAATTGCCAAGATTTAATCGGAGATCATTATGACTAAACGTTATGTTCTAGTGCACGATGAAAACAAGTGCATTGGTTGCCAAGCCTGCAACGTGGCTTGTCGCAGCGAAAATAATGTACCTGAGTCAGTGACTCGGTTACAGGTTCGAATTGAAGGGCCATACGGTAACTTCCCCCACTTACATTTTAAGTACAATCGCGTCTCTTGTGAGCAGTGTGAAAATGCGCCTTGCGTAAAGGTTTGCCCTACTGGTGCAGCGTATGTCAACGATGATGGCATCGTTTCTATTAATGAAGGCAAGTGTGTCGGCTGTCTCTACTGTGTTGCAGCGTGTCCTTACAAAGTGCGCTTTATTAACCCTGAAACGCGAGTGCCAGACAAATGTGATTTTTGTAAAGAGAGCCGTCTAGCACGAGGGGAAGAGCCTGCTTGTGTCAGTGTTTGCCCAACTGATGCACTCACTTTCGGTGATGCCAACGATCTGAACTCAGAAGTGCGTAAGGTGTTAGACACCAAACAGAACTACCAACAGAAGGTGAACCTTGGTACTGAACCAAGAGTGTACCGAATTCCAAGCCGTCGAGGGGGGATCAAAGCATGAACAATATATGGGGCTCAATGGAGCAATACGATCCCGTTGTTTGGAACTGGATCATCGCGGTTTACCTATTCATGGCGGGATTGTCCGCAGGCTCAATGCTGGTGGCGATAGGGCTTAAATGGTACAAAAAGAACCGTGGTTTACCCACCGAAGGTTTACCCGTTATCAAGGCGGCGGCAGTGATTGGCCCGGTGGCTATCTGCTTAGGGATGGCATTGCTAGTACTTGATTTAACCAAACCTTTTGAGTTTTATCATATTTTACTCAACTATAACTTAACTTCGGTTATGGCGTGGGGGGTAATCGCTTTACTGGTATATATTCCGTTAGTGTTTGTATTTGCTGCGTTAGTGTTCGAAAAGCAAGTACTACACTATGCGCCTTGGCTTGCTGGAATATTAAAGGTATGCCGTCAACTTGAGGGCAGCCTTAATAAACTTATTTTTGCGCTAGCTTTGGGTGTTGGGGTTTACACTGGTTTCCTATTATCGGCGATGATTAGTTATCCGATTCTAAATACCGCAGTCCTGCCGGCGCTGTTTTTAGCATCGGCAATGTCGGTCGGTTCTGCGGGTAATATACTGGTTGCGACACTGTTCTTTAGTAAGAAAGAGTCTGATTGCATTGAGCAAGTGCACCGTATCGAGTACCCAGTGGCGTTTAATGAAGCACTTTGTTTAGTGTTGTTATTCGTCGGGCTAAACTTCTCTGGTCCAGCCGCGCAAGCAGCTACGGCAGCGATTACTACCGGCGCATGGGCAAGTGTGTTTTGGATTGGTGTGGTTGGCTTAGGCCTAGTGGTGCCGGTACTGGCAAGTACCTTAGCGCCCAAGGCATGGCGTCATACTAAAGGCTTTTTAATCACGGTCTCTTGTAGCACCATCTTAGGGGTGCTAGCACTGCGCCATTTTGTTGTGTATGCCGGACAAAGTTATATTAGTTAATCGCTAAAACGCACTTAAAAGGCAGCGCCGGTAAATACTCGGGCTGCCTTTTCGTTTATCGTTTTAGCCAGATTTAACCTTCAGTTTTAAGCTCAGGAAAACGCAATAAAACCTCGCGAGTCACATCGAGTAGCTCGCCCACACCGATAATTCGCCACAGCTGCTCTTCTAGCTTTTTGCCTTTGTGCTGGGCATGGATTTTTATATATTCTCGCTCTCTACGAATATAGTCCAGATCCGGCTTGCCTACCGCGCCTCGATAAACCCGCAGTGCTATGAATTCGCCGACGCGTCTACTTTGTTCAATGAATTGTTGTAAGTGAGAGGTATCTTTAATATCTGAATCTGCGATACAGCGAAGGTTAATATTTCCCTGAGAGTGCTGCGATATTTGCAGATAAACTTCGTAAAAAGACAGGCCGTTTTGTGGCTTCATGGTGCGGATCGGGGTCACAATATCGCGTTTGAGCTTGTCATCTTCAAACAGTGGCGCTAAATCGTATTCCAATAAGTTATTGGTATTAGAGGCGAAGATATTGGCGATATGGTTTTGTTCTTTGCCTACCCCGATGGTTGAAACGTAAGCCGATTTCAATGTTTTTTCTAGATAAAAAGGCACGGACACTAGCTTTCGGATCAATATGTTTTTCATACCATCGGCAAGCTCTTTTACCTCATGGTTGTTCTCAGTGAGCTTGTCGAATTTGTCTTTATTGTGCTCAATTAAGCGATTGAGAAACTCAACGCCAATATGCGGGGTATGTCCTATCTGCGCGGCAAGGTGCAAGGTCACACCGTTCTTTCTTGTACGTATAAGACGGTAGGGCAGATGTTGTAAGGAGGTTTTTCCTGCAATGGTTTGTAATTTGGGAAAACTAATCGCTATAGGAGCTGTTGGGCTAAATTCCACAGCGGATTCAGTGGTAAGCTGCATCCCTTTACTGGAGATATCTTGAGTCAATGCTGTGGTGCTGAGATCTCCTTGAGTCAATAAAACCGGGGTTTTAAATGCAAAGCGTGCCTCATTACGACGTTCGCTAAACTGCATCGATATTTGCTTTAAATCATGCTTTTTAAGCTTTCTCTGTCCAAAAACTTTTAGTTCATTTGCACTGCTGTTATTAAACGCCTTCCAAGTTTGATACTGCTCGTTGACTGCGTCATTAGTAACATCTATCAATTGAATCACATGAGTAAATGCTGCTAGTTGTGTCTCGGTTAATGCACTATAGCTCGCATCATCCCCAGGCAATATACTCGCGCGGTAAGACTGTTGATGATCGATTGCGTGACGGGCAACATGGAAAACACGCCAACTTGGTTTAGTTGCACCAAAGCTCAAAAACAGGGCTTGTAGCTGTTTCTCTTGTAGCTCAGCCAAGGTCGCCGAGTAATAGAACTTGCAGCCTTTTGCTTGAAAGGTGAAGCAAAATAGCTGGTTATGGGGACTGTTTTCATCAGAGTCAATGATAGCTTTTAAGCGTGATGGTGTGAGCAGTGAATTGATCTGACTGACACCCGACTCATCTTTAAAATATTGTGAAATTGCCTGATTGTCGCGACCTAAAAAAAGGTGGGTTGGTCGGTATTGGAGCTCTGAATCAGTTTGAGCTTTTTGCTCAATAAAGAGTGCAAGGTGAGGCAGGTGTGGTAGGTAATGACGTTCAAACCCTAACCCTTTGGCGGTGACCAGCACATCGTTGACATCAACTTTGTATCGGTACTTAAATCCTCTAATGAGCTTAGCTAACATTTCAGCCAAAGCATCACTGCCAGAAATTCGCTTTAACCTCAGCCAGTTGTACTCATTGTTGCCCTCGATATCGACAATTTCATACTCGACACCTTGTTGAAGATCTCGGTGGTAATAGTCATCACTTAGTTCTAGCAGTTTGACTCTAATAGGCTGCTTGGCATTGAGGGTTTGTTTCGCAGGCAAGCGTATTCTTGCGCCACCAACCGATAGATCTGCCGTTATTCCCATGTATCGTTGCATCGCCTGAGATACTTCAATTTTCATGCTGTAGTTCATGCGCTCTTCACTGCGCGCAAAGTAGTTACCCAGTACTACACCTTCAGCGATGTAGGGCGTTGTTGTATTGTCACTAGGGCTTGTATTGCTGCGAGCTTTTAGTATTCGCGCTTTATGGGCCGCGATGACTTGTTCGTAAACGCCAAGGGTATATTGCTCTCTATAAAGTGCTAGCGCTTCTAAGAAACTGGCTTTTGCTGGTGGGTCAATAAAGTGGGTTTGTGCGCCAAATTCAAAGCTTTCACAGTTAAGGTCGGTTTTGTTGCGTAGGTCGATAACTCGAGTGCAGCTAGCGGCTAACCTATTGAGTTCCATCTTAAGCAGAAAGCGGGTGGAATTAGACTCTTCTGCAGTGAGCTGTTCAAACAACTCATGGAAATCAGGTTCCATAAGTAAGGGTTTTAGCTGTTCTATTAGCGCATTATGCAGATCTAAACTCATCAATTACTTCTTTTAGGATGCTTATTGGGCCAATGGCTGATAGGCTCACAGGCAAGTTTTTATAATTATTTCCAGTACTATCTTCCTTGTACTCATAGTTATCGGCTTCAATTGCCGATACTTTATCGACTTTATACTATCTAGAAAGAATCATGGCAAAGAATAAAACAGCTTACGTATGTAATGAATGTGGTCAAGACTTTCCTCGCTGGCAGGGTCAGTGTAGCGCTTGCCAAGAGTGGAACACCATTAGTGAACTTAAGATCTCTACTATTAAACCGACAACAGCCACCAGTGCAGGTTATGCTGGCGCTGTTGGTGGTGGTTCAAAAAGGCTCACAGAGATTGAAGAGGTTGAAGCACAAAAGAGACTGACTGGCATTGGCGAGTTAGATAGGGTTTTGTGCGGTGGTTTAACCACAGGCTCGGTCAATATTATCTCGGGTGATCCTGGCGCAGGTAAAACGACCTTGTTGTCTGATCTCGTTGCGCGTATGTCACAGTTAATGCCGTCTCTATACTGTACTGCAGAGGAATCTCTGTCGCAGTTTAAAAACCGCGTTAATCGATTAAAGCTTAATTGCAACGAAGACAATCTTTATCTAATGGCTGAGACCAGCGTAGAAGCTATTATTGCCGAGCTTGAGGCCAAGCAGGTTAAATTTGCAGTGATTGACTCTATTCAAGCGGTTGTCACCGAGATGGCGAATGGCAGTCCTGGTTCGCCATCGCAAGTTAAAGGCAGTGCTCAAGCGCTGACGCAATACTGTAAGCAAAACAATGTCACCATGTTCTTGGTGGCGCATGTGAATAAAAACAACGAAACGGCGGGCCCACAAACTCTTATTCATATCGTTGATTGTCTCACCCATATCGAGTGCAATGACGGCCAAGTGCGCACACTTAGAGCGAATAAAAACCGTTTTGGTGATGTGGATACCGTCGGTATATTTCGCATGACTGAGCGCGGTATGTTGAGCGTTGATAACCCCAGTGAAATATTCCTCTCTGGTTCGAGCACTGAATCTCCAGGAGCCGCGATCACCTGTATTCGTAAAGGTAATCGTAATCTGCTACTTGAGATCCAATGTTTAACCACTGAAACTGAAGGGGAGTTTCCACAGCGAGTATGTGTTGGTCTTAATATGAATCGTATTAAGATGTTAACTGGTATTTTGCGTAAGCATACCAAGACTAAAATCTTCCACGATACTTACTTTAATTTGGTTGGAGGGCTAAAGATTGATGAGTCTGAAACGTGTATTGACCTGGCGTTAGTCACGGCATTGCTCAGTAGCCTTAATGATTTTGTGGTGCCAAGAACCACCTGTATTATGGGGGAGTTGAGTCTTAATGGTGATGTTAGGCCAATCGATAGCGGTGTGCCGAGAGTGAAGGAAGCGGTGCAGCATGGTTTTACTGAGATCTATATCCCCTATAGAAACTACCATAAATCAATGGAAGGGCTAGGGGCGAAGATCCATGCGATTAAAACAATCCATGAACTTATCGAGCTGATCAACTAACGTAAAGGCCAGAAAGAGAAACACGTTTGAGCTTACAACCCTGAAAGTCAGTTATTTTTCAGGGTTACGTTTGTCGATAAACAGCGTGAGTTCCCGATCAAGTAACGTCGGGTCGCCAACATTAAGCTCAACTAATCGTCTTAAGTGGCTAATGCTTTCCACATCGATATGCAGACACGCTAAACCCAGCTGATTATCTTTTTGATGCACTAGCTCGGTTTCCATCTGAACCAAAATATCAGAGTCTGGAATGGTAAAGCTTAACTGTAGTCGCCCTGTTTTGGGGGCAAATTGCGCGGGCGTTTCTACGAGCGCACCATTGAGACTAATGTCGAGCAATGTTGTTTGCCAAATAGCGTCTTGGCAACGAAGTTGTGCTTGATTGGGAAATAAAACCCTTGAAAATTGTCGACGTTCATTCATATAGCTTTCCTTGTCTTGCGATCCCTTCTTTAACGCCACCAAAGGTTACACCTTCTGCCGCTATACTAATTTACCTATGAATCTGAGTAAAACATTCTGCTAATAATAAAATAAATTTAACTGTAAAGTTCTACTTAAGTCGCGCTATCTAGTGCGTAAGACTGCTGTTTTACGGCTGGCAATCCTTTAAGGATAATCGCAATGGTGATTAGTTGATAAGCGATACCCGACCATGAAAGCAGGTGAACCGATAACATCAGGTTGAGTAAGTTACTCAGGAGCATGGCGTAGCGTAATTTTAGCGCGCTGCAATAAAATAGGGCATAGCTCATTAAAACGGCGGCTGCAACAGCGCACCATTCAGACCAGTGCTCGGCCCAAATAAGGCCTTGTATTACTGCTAATGTTGAAAACAGCAATGGCAACAGTGTAATGCGCCAACCACTGCGTGCTTTTTCGCTTCTGCAACTGCCGAACCGACCAATATTTAATAGTTGGTTCATCATGCCTAAGGTACTGCCAAGCAGTCCTAAGTGAATCGCCGTTAAGCTAGATGCTAACAGGTTGCCAGAGACGAGTTTAGCATCGCACGACTGAGCATTAGCCCACCAACCGATAGCCATAGACACAAAGCCTAACGCTTGAACCCAAAATAAAACTTGATGAGATAACTCGAACACAGAACGACCAACAATAACGACATAATTAAACCGGCAGCTATTGTCGTTTTTTTAGCCTTTAAGGCTGTGATCCAGTCATCACTTTAGCATTTGCTTTATCATGATTTGCTGTAGTTTGTGACTTTGCTCATGTTTTATTGCTTATAATACTGATGCCGGTTAAAACCCGGTGCCAACATTAACGTACCAGGCCACATCTTCTGGCCCTTTAGCGACATCAATTCCCATGTGCAGTCCGTAACGCCTTGCAATGGTGTACCTAAAGCCGAGCCCATAAGCATTTTGTTCATCGCTGTCCCACATAGAGCTGCTAGAATCTCCAGCCACACCGCTGCCAACGAAAGACAGTAGCATCCAACGAGGGGTGACTTTCCACATTAATTGCACCTCGGCAGAGCCAACATTCTCCCCTTGGTAACGGTTTTTCGGAATACCACGAAGATCGATATAGGGATAGGCAAAAACTGGTAGTCGGTCATCGCTGGTAACGGATTGATAGCGCATCTTTAATCCGAATGTCAGGCTCTTAGAAAGTGGCCAATAGTTAATACCTTCAACGTTCAATGTTTGGTAATCATAATCACTGCCTAGGCTTTCGCTAAACCAATCATATTCAGCGATATAGTTATAGCCGCTGGTGGGCAGAAAGAAATTATTGAGGCTGTCATATTCGATAATAGCACCGAGTGCAGAGACCTTGGGCGTGGTATTTAATAGTCCCGTGAGTCTATCAATGAGTTCGGGAGGTAGAGTGCTGTTTGCGTGACGATTGCTCATATCAATACTCAAGAACTTTTGCGATACACCAACGAAAAATGCGCTGTCAGGAATACGATACTGCAATTTTTGCAATAACCCATAGCCTTGCAAATTAAGATCGAGGGAGAGGGCATCAGCAAAATTGTTTTGGCTGTAGTAGCTCATATTGATATCGCCATAGCCGCCGCCAACTAAGTAACGAATGCTGTCTTTGCCCCATGTTTGTCTGTGACCAGCAAAGCCCATTTTACTGCCATTGTCTGTGGCGCCGACGCCGACCACAGATATGCCCGGTGTGAGTAGCTGCGCACCACCATCAATGGAGTGAGTCGCCACCTCTTTGCGTTTGTCTCTTTGCGCGTCAGTTTCATGTAAAAACAAGCCCATTATAGCTAGACCGTTACCCACTGAAGGTTCGGTGATAATGCTAGGCACTGGCAGAAAACCGTAGGCATTTTCTGCTAGATATTCGCCAGCATCAAAGTAACCATCAATGGGGTCAAAGAAATCAATTGCGCAGGCATTGCTTGAGAGCAAGCTAGCAGTAGCAATGGTTATGGATAGCACTATCTTGTTATTATTTATCACGTTATTCGATCCCTCATAAACGAGTTTTGAGTATAGTCTCTCAAGCTTAATATTTTCAAATAAGATACTGCTATTGCCAGGCTGAGTTAACCACTAAAGCGAGTAAAACAACGTTGCTGTTTTCTGTTACTATGCGCGCAAGTGTTATAGCGATATTTAGGTACATGCAGGTGTCTTTTTCATCTTTATCATTAAGTGACGAGTTACTCATCCTTCTAAAGCAAAAAGGATATAACCAGCCAACGCCGATCCAAACTGCCGCCATTCCGGCTATTTTAAGTGGCAAAGATTTAATGGCGAGTGCTCAAACTGGCACGGGCAAAACTGCGGCTTTTACTCTACCAATATTGCAGAGGTTGACAGCAAAGGCAGTTGATAAAAAGGTTGCTAGTATTCGTGCGTTAATCTTGGTGCCGACTCGAGAACTTGCCGTTCAAGTGAATAAAAGCGTCAGTGAATATGGGGTTAATACTGCGCTTAAAAGTGTGGTTATTTATGGCGGTGTCAGTATTGATGCTCAGGCAAGTTCGTTGGCCGCTGGCGTCGATATAGTGGTTGCGACCCCTGGGCGGTTACTGGATCACCTGCGTCGTGGGTCCTTGTCGTTGCAGGCGATTGAAACTTTAGTTTTTGATGAAGCCGACAGAATGTTGGATATGGGTTTTATCGATGAGATTAATGCCATTCTAAAGCAGCTGCCAGCGGAGCGGCAAACTTTACTGTTTTCGGCGACCTTTTCTGATGCTATCTACCGCTTAAGTAAACAACTACTTAACAAACCTTTACGCATTGAAGTTGATAAGACTAATAGCGCCGCAGACAGTGTCGAGCAAATAGCCTACGCGGTTGATAGCGAGCGAAAGCCTGCACTCATTAGTCATTTAATTATCAAGCATGACTGGCAGCAAGTACTGATTTTTAGCCGTAAGAAACAAACCGCCGATACCATTACCAGCAAGTTAGTTGCAGCAGGTGTTGCGGCTAAAGCTTTTCATGGTGATTTAAGCCAAGGCGCCCGCGAACAAGTGCTTAATGATTTTAAATCAGGAAGTATTAAAGCGTTAGTCGCAACGGATGTGGCCGCACGGGGGCTTGATATTGTTGAGCTCAATTATGTGGTTAACTATGAGATCCCCTTTGTTGCTGAAGACTATATCCATCGGATAGGACGTACCGGTAGGGCTGGTTGCACAGGTAAAGCCATTACGCTCTATAGTGAGGATGATGCTCGTTTGCTCGAAGAGCTAGAGTCACTACTGGATAAGCGTCTACCACAACAATGGTTACCGGGTTTTGAGCCAGACTTAACCAAAATGGAAGTGCAGCCACGTAAAAATGGTAAAGCAGCGCAAAGGCAACGGGCTAAAAAACGGGCTTTAGGCGTCAAGAGGTAGCATTAAATATCCCAAACGTGTTTACCTTTGAATAAAGGTGTATCTAATCGCCTGCGGCGGGTAAAACCTCTAGTGCATCAGACTACGTCTGATTAAAGTCGTGGCGCTTCGCCCATTCTTCTAACAAAGAGTAGAGCCAAGGGGGAAAGCGCTTGCGCCCGCTGTTGATTTCATAGCTCTTGATTTCATAAGAATCAATCCCTCAGCGCCCCAGACGAAGTTGTCTCCCTCGCACTTATTCGAAATAGCCTAACGCTTCCGATGGGACATCTGCTGTAAATGGATTTACGAATGCCGCGGTGGCATGGTCAATGATGTTCCCGATATCATACAGACATTTCCCATATCCATATGGGGCAAATGCCAATAAGCAGCCTGTCCCGCGAAAGCTATGCCCACATCAGATAGGCAGAATGCCTGAATGTCTTAAAGTGCATGGATGCACGAGAAAGACCGTGTGGGCATTACGGACTTAAATTTGTAAAGAGTCTTAAACGTACTTCGGCAACTACGATGGGGAGTTGGAGTATTCTGTTAGTTTTTGAAACTCGCTTTTGCCCCAAAGCGAGTTGGCTCGATATTTCGTCAAATGTGGATTCAAAGCCATTTGGCATACAAAACCTAATCTAATTATGGATGAAAGGATTGAGCCTGAAGTTGATTCTTATGTTATTTCTGTTTTTGAAAATAACACTGGGTCATATACAAACCTACTTTTACTCTGACCCGATTAATTTGTGACCCGATTAATTTGCTTATAAGTGTTAGCAGCTAATTCAAACGGTCACTTTTAAATTCAACAAAGCTTGCTCCAGACTTACTCCCTTTTAGCTGTATCTGTACAGTTATAATTATTGCCCAAGAGTTTGCCAATATTATCAATAAAAATAGCTTTACTGGGACCAAAAAACTAGCCTTTATATCTATGGTTATATTTCAGATGCTGATCGTCATGTATGGACTGTCGCGTGATAGTTTCAAAAGTAAAAGATGAACTTGAGTCGGGTAAAATAAACAAAGAAGAATTTAATATTATCAAAAATGAAGCATTCTAATCTTTCTATGGCGTTCAAAAAAATTAATTATGGGTGTCACTGTTAATTGCGATGCTTTCCCAGAAAAACATCGCTTTGTAGGGCTTGTATTTGCTCTACAAACCAAGCAAGCGCTTTGCCTTTATTATCTTTACGCCAAGCGACACATAAGTCGATAGCCCGAATTTCTGGCTTGTTGACGGATAACGCCACCAATTTCCCACTCGCCAATTCATCTTGAATACGATGGACCGGTAAATATCCAATCCCCAGCCCCAATACTTGCAAGTCAATTTTTTGGACAATATTGGCGACGGTTATACGTGGCTGTCCATCAAGTAAGCCCGCTGAACGCAATGCGAGGTGCCTTGAGCTATCTGCCACAACAATTGATGGATATTGTTTAATAGAGTCGTTGCTTAGAGGTTGCGGTGCTCGTCGAATAGGATGGTCTTTAGCGACTGCAAAGATAAACTCAAGTTGACCGATAGGGATAGTCTTAAAGCTGTTGTTGCGCTCACTACCTTCAACACCAATGATAAGATCGCAACGCTCTGCACTTAAAGCATCCCAAGTGCCACCAAAAACTTCTTCAGTAATTTTGATATCAATCCATGGATGAGTGACTTGAAACTGTTCAATTAACGCATAGATAGGCTTGAAACATAAAATACTATCGAGGGCGATCCGAATCTCTAACTCCCAACCACTCGCTGACTGTTTAGCCATATAGGTTAATTCGTTAGTTGCATCCAATATCAATCGACCTTGTTCAACAATCAATTTTCCAACAGCGGTTAACTCAGCCTTTCTTTTGCTGCGGTCAAAAATAGCAAGATCTAAGTCTTCTTCAAGTTTATTGACCGTATAAGAGATGGCCGAGGGCACCCGAAATAATTCATCTGCTGCCCCAGCAAAGCTTTTCTTACGTTCAATCGCATCCAGTACTTTTAATGCATCTAAAGTGATAGGTGAGTTCATTGTTCAATCCTTTTGAACTGGTTGTTCAATTATGATCGTTATTAATCGTCAGTACCTTTAAATATAATAGCTTCAACATTCAGAAACA
Organism: Shewanella sp. 10N.286.54.B9; assembly: GCF_041468565.1. Classification (NCBI taxonomy): domain Bacteria; kingdom Pseudomonadati; phylum Pseudomonadota; class Gammaproteobacteria; order Alteromonadales; family Shewanellaceae; genus Shewanella; species Shewanella sp. 10N.286.54.B9. The sequence goes on along the minus strand of NZ_JBFRIY010000012.1, from coordinate 18,810 downwards.
ATGAACTTAGGAAATAAATATGATTGCATCACAACTTAATAAAATGACAGCTTCAAGCCAAAACTGGACAGCTTTAGTATTGAGAATCCCAGTCGGATTAATTTTCATGGCGCATGGTGCTCAAAAGCTTTTTGCATGGTTTGGAGGATATGGTTTAGAAGGCACAGGGCAATGGATGGAATCAATCGGTTTAGCACCTGGTGTGCTTATGGCTTTCTTGGCCGGTAGCGCTGAATTTGTTGGCGGACTGTTCATTATTCTTGGATTGCTCACTCGCCCAACCGCACTGGTATTGGCAATAACCATGCTTGTGGCACTCTTTACTGTCCATTTTGAAAACGGACTGTTTATGGTCAATAACGGATACGAATTTGCTTTGTCTTTAGTTGTCATTAGCACAGCGCTAATGCTGCAAGGTGGCGGACGATTATCTATAGATAATGTCATTGCTAAGCGCACTCACTAACGCACTGCACGATTAACAACTTTTATTAGAATTCAACGAGGGTAACACCATGATTAAACTATATGCATTTAATGAGCTAGGTAAAGCGGATCACGGTTGGCTAAAATCGAGTCATCACTTTAGTTTTGCTAACTACTATAATCCACAACGTATGGGTTTTGGCGTACTGCGAGTTGTTAATGATGATTGGGTTCAGTCTGGAACGGGATTCCCTACTCACCCACACCAAGATATGGAAATTGTTAGCTTTGTTCGAACAGGTTCAATTACGCATAAAGACAGTGCTGGCAATAAAGGGGTGACACCTGCCGGAGAAGTCCAAGTCATGAGTGCAGGAACAGGGATTGCTCACTCGGAATATAATTTGACGAAAGATCCACTAACTTTCTATCAGATTTGGATTGAGCCTAATAAGCGTAACGTGGAGCCTCGTTGGGACACTAAACAATTCAGCAATGAGAACAACACAAACGGACTGCCATTATTAGTATCTGGATTCCCTGAAGATGAAGGTAGCGCGCTGTTTATTAATCAGCTAGCCCGGGTATATGGCGGAGTACTTAAAAAAGGAACCCGATTTACTCAAAAAATTGAGCAACAAATGTATGTGTTGGCATCTTCAGGTAGCTTTAAAGTTATGGATGATCAAACAGAAGTCGTCATGCAAAAAGGTGATGGCGCTGAAGTGACACTTCAAAAAACAATCACAATTGAAGTCTTAGAAGACAGTGAAGTGATTTTATTGGATGTGCCAGTAAATTAAGGCAAGTTTTAGTCAAGTATATTACTGCTTAACGCACTTCAATGATGAAGCTGAGTAAAGCAGTAAGTTTACCTTTTAAACAGAACAGGCTTTCAATTCGTTAAAATCTTCTTGTAGTGATCAAGTAAAATTGGCCACTACTTTGTAGTCAATTGATGTGTTTGGCATAGAATACGTTATCAGAAAGTTCAGCTGTACTTGTTCATCGTAACTCGGAATTGTCCAATTACGAGTTTGGGTCTAATACTCGCTACTCACTTGCTTTGAGCTGTGCAAGCTTCTAAATCATGGATGATTTAGTCGAGCCTATATTTAGACTCATCGCCACGCTTGATACCTGGTAGGCCATTCATTAAGTCTGTTATTTTTGCATATGTAACTCAAAACTGTTAGCTGTTTCGTATCTCATCGCTTTATATTACGGTACACTCCGCGCCAACAAAGGTTATGTTGGTAAGAGTAAATTTTACCAGATAATGTTTGTCAGCAATTGACTGATAAAGTTGCTGACAGCAAGACTCGCAGGTCACTGACGCATGAAGCGTTTCGTGGATCTCTCACCCAAGTCTAATCGCTTTGGGGCTCTACCTGCCGTAGCCGTGTCGCTAATGAATCGTCATTAGTTAACTGATATTTAAGAGATCAAGGTAAAATAATTATGAAGTCTGAACAGACTCTGGCAAGCTCAGCCGTTCCCTCCGATTCATTCTTGGATCGATATTTCAATATTTCAGCTCGTGGCAGTACCTTAAAGCGTGAAGTTATCGCTGGCTTTACCACGTTTTTAGCCATGGTTTACTCCGTTATTGTGGTTCCCAACATGTTAGGCACTGCCGGTTTTGACCCCGCGGCTGTGTTTATTGCGACCTGTTTAATCGCCGCTTTTGGCTCTTTGCTTATGGGGCTATGGGCTAACCTGCCTATGGCGATTGGTTGCGCAATCTCGCTTACTGCATTTACCGCTTTTAGTATGGTATTAGGGCAAGGGATTTCGATCCCAGTGACACTTGGCGCTATCTTTTTAATGGGGATCGTATTTACCCTTGTTAGTGTGACAGGTATACGCCAGTGGGTACTGACTAATCTACCTAAGGGGATCGCTCACGGTACTGGCATAGGTATTGGCTTATTTCTATTACTTATTGCCACTAACAGCGTGAATTTGATTGTATCAAATGATGCTGGCTTACCGGTAAAACTTGGCGATATTAATAGCTTACCTGTTATTGCAACCATTGTTGGTTTGGCTGCCACTATAGGGCTTGAGCGCCGTGGCATGCCTGGTGGTATTTTGCTGGTGATTATCGCGCTATCTGTGTTTGGTTTGGTATTCGATCCTAGCGTCACTTATCAGGGGCTCTTTGCACTGCCAGACTTAATGTCCGAAACCTCACTTATCGGCCAACTCGATGTAATGGGCGCGCTCAATCCTGTGGTATTGCCTATTGTTTTGGCGCTAGTGATGACTGCGATTTTTGATGCAACAGGCACCATTCGTGCTGTGGCGGGTCAAGCTGAGTTGCTTGATGAAAAAGATAATATTGTCGGTGGCGGTAAAGCACTGACGTCAGATTCTGTCAGTAGTATTTTTGCAGGTGCTGTCGGCGGCGCGCCGGCTGCAGTCTATATCGAGTCGGCGGCAGGCACAGCGGCTGGCGGAAAGACGGGGCTCACGGCGACGATTGTCGGTGTACTGTTTTTACTGATGATGTTCTTAGCACCTCTGAGCTATTTGGTTCCTGCTTACGCGACCGCGCCAGCATTGATGTATGTTGGACTGCTGATGCTAAGTAACGTCACTAAACTTGATTTTGACGATAAAGTCGATGCGATGGCAGGTCTAACCTGTGCGGTATTCATTATCTTAAGCTGTAACATTGTTACTGGCATTATGCTTGGTTTTGTTACGTTAGTTATAGGTAGAATTTGTAGTGGTGAGTGGCGCAAATTAAAGCTTGGTGTGTTAGCGATTACTATCGGCTTGGTGGTATTTTATATGGGCGGCTGGGCGATTTAAAACTCTTCCCTTACCAAGATAAAGTCAATTGAGCCAGCCTATAAAGCTGGCTCTTTTTTATCTTATTTTATGGCGCCTACTTCAGCTCGGTGACAGTCAAAATATCGGCTGCGCTTCTTATCTTTCAGTTTCAGGGTATCAACAAGCACTAGCCCATCAATGCAATCGCCAAATTCAGCATCTATGCCGAAATCTAGAAAACTAACCCCATCATCATTACATAATTCGCCATATTGCTTATAGAGCGCAGGTACTGCTGCGCCCATACTGGCCATTGTTTGCTTGAGTTGTTTAAAGCCCTGCGCATAATCTAATTGACAGTATTGTTTGTTGAGTTGTTGTAGCTTGTCTTCATTAAAAATATACGGGCTAAATGAATGCGCTAGAGATTGCTCATTAGAAAATTGGGTTTTATAGAAGTGGATTAATCGCTCTTTTGCCGGGTCTGGCAAATGATCACTTAAAGAGACTGGACCAAAGAGGTATCGATATTGTGGATTTTTAACGAGGAATGCACCAATCCCAACCCAGAGGTAATCTAAACTGCGCTTTCCCCAGTACTTGGGTTGTACAAAACTGCGACCGAGCTCTAGGCCTTGTTCAAAGTAGGGCGCAAAGGCGGGGTGATACTCAAAGAGTGACTGACTGTACAACGCATCACTCCCCTGTTTTTGATGCACCTCTTTGGCTCCAGCGAAACGGTATGAACCGACTATCTCTAAGTCGATGGGATCCCATAATACCAAGTGTTGATAGTAGCGGTCGTACTTATCAGTATCACGGCGCATTCCGCTCCCTTCTCCTACTGCACGAAAGGCTATCTCTCTGAGGCGACCAATCTCACGCATAATCGGATTACTTGATTGATGCTGATATAGAAAGATCTTCTTAGCGTCGCTGGTCTCTCCAAGGAGTTCACATTGCATTAGTGCTGCTTGTAATTCACTGCGAGACTCAGGGTGGGCGATTGCACTTTGGGTAGTAAACAGTGGGCTGCGATTTTTTCCAATGCGATAAAGATGATTCTTGAGTAGTTTAACCTTGGTTTTCAGTGGGAAGTCAGCACTGTTTACCACCTCCTTTGGGATCAACTCTCCAATACGCACTGGCATGGTTTTCTTTGCTTGTTTAAACATCTCTTTTACCAGCATCAAGCTAGCTAATGGTTTATAAAGCATTGAAGCACCGTAAAAAGCGGCTGAGTTTTTGGCATCTGCATGCATGGGTAGCAGCGGCGCATTACAGGCTTTTGCTATTTTGAGAAAGCCACTGTGCCAGTGAAGATCGACCACACCTGTGGGGCGCAAGCGAGAAACTTCACCACTGGGGAAAATCAGCACCGCGCCTTCATTACGCAGGTGTTTGTGAATATTATCTAGATGCTGTTTGGGGGTGCCACCGGTCATATTGCGCACTGGTAATAGTATCGAGTGCAATGGCTCTAGCGCCATCAGTAGCTCATTGGCGACCACTTTTATGTCGGGTCTTACTTTGCTTATTAGCTTTATCATGGCTAATGCATCGAGCGATCCAATCGGGTGATTCGCATAAATAACCACACGCCCTTCAATTGGAATATTCTCAATTTCATTATTGGGAACGCTGTAACTGAAGTTGAAGCTGTTAAGTAGCTGTTCGACAAAGTCGACGCCCTGTAAAAAGGCAAACTTATTGGCTATGTCATTGCACTCTTTTTCCTTGAGTAAATAACGAAGCATGACTTTGGTTGGCGTGGCTAACCATGGACTTTTATCGAGCTGTGGTAAGTTTTTTTCTACAACATTATCGACGCTAAAGATCATAATTATGGCCCTTATATGGCTGCTAAGAGGTTAGGCTACACGCTTAGTTTTTGGTTTAACGGTTTGCTGAGCAAATTGGAAAGCGCTGATCAATCGGGCGCTTTGCGTTGATTCTTGCCACTTTAAAAGTTGGATATCTCCTGATTGGGATTCAGCGATAAAAGTACAGTTTTCCACCCAGTCTCCATCATTGGCATAAATAATATTATTTGTAAGGCTGAGCTCAGGCTGGTGGATATGGCCACAGACGACCACATCAGCCCCTTTCGATTTTGCATAGTGTATGACGGCAGAACGGTAATTATTGATAGCTTGCTGCGCTTTAGCGACTCTAAGTTTTACGTAACTTGCCAGCGACCAATAGGGGTAGCCTAAGCGGTTGCGAACTCTATGCAGTTGTCGATTTAGAAACAGCAGTAAATCATAAAGGTGGTCGCCTAATTTAGCGTAGGCACGGCCAATGCACACTTCGGAATCAAATTGATCGCCATGCACCATTAATACTTTGCGGTTAGAGGCGGTGGTATGCATGTGTTCTTTACTAATGGAGAGATCCCACAGGTGGAAGCCATCATAGGGCTTTAATATTTCATCATGATTACCGGGGATATACACGATATGCGTTCCCTCCCGGGCCATTTTAAGCAGCTTTTGCAGCACAAGATTGTGACTATGCGGCCAGAGGAATTTGCGCTTCAGCGCCCAGATATCGATGATGTCGCCCACGAGAAACAGTTTGTCGGTGCGCAGTGAGTCGAGAAGTTGTAGCAGGTACTCCGCTTTGCAGTCTTTGCTGCCGAGGTGAACATCTGACAACCAGATTGCATTGAAGTGTTGCTCAGGGCTATCTCTTTCGCTGCTGTTGATTGGCGATATGCTATCTATATGACTTGGGAGCGAGGGGCTCAAAAGTTGTTGTTTACTATTTGCTAATCCTTGCCGTTTCTCTTTCATTGTCCTGCCAGTTAACGCTGGGGGATGCCGATAGAGTAAAAGTGATAGTTGACTGCAAGATGAATATTTTATGGCAAGTTAATGACGGCCATAAAAAAGAGCGCCTAAGCGCTCTTTATCTGTTGTCGTTAAAGATTACCTTATTAGAAAATTAGGTGTGCGATACCTGCGATAACAGGCAAAGTAACCAATGTTCTCAAGATAAACACTACTGCAAGCTCAAGGAAGTTGACTGGGATTTTACTCCCCATCAATAGTGCACCAACTTCACTCATATAGATAAGCTGAGTAACCGACAGCGCCGCTATAATAAAGCGAGTCATGTCTGATTCAATCGAGCTTGCCAGAATAGCGGGAATAAACATATCCGCAAAACCGACCACGATTGTTTTAGAAGCTTCAGCCGCTTCAGGCACTTGCAGCAACTCTAGTAGCGGAATAAACGGCATACCTAGGTAGTTAAATATTGGAGTGAACTCGGCAATCATTAAGGCGATAGTACCTATTCCCATGACGACGGGGATCACACCAAAAATCATATCAACCACGTTTTTAACGCCGTCAGTTAAGGTGTGTTTGATACCACCTGCACGTGAAGCTTTGGTTAATGCTTGATCCAGCCCCCACGAGAAAACTCCGTGACCTGCAGGAATAACTTCATCATCTTTATGACGTGGAGTTTCATCTATATAGAGATCTTTCTTCCAAGACAGTGGTGGAAGTTTAGGGACGATTATCGCTGCGACAAAGCCAGCAAAGCAGACTGTTAAATAGAAGGGAACAAACAGATGCTCTAATTGCACTTGTGAGATAACTACCAATGAGAAAGTGATTGATACTGCAGAAAAGGTTGTACCTATAACAGCTGCTTCTCGTTGGGTATAAAAACGCGCTTCATACTGCTTACTGGTCATTAAAATTCCCACACTACCATCACCTAACCAAGATGCCATACAATCAATGGCACTACGTCCTGGTAAGTTAAAGATAGGGCGCATAATCTTTGTTAGCAGAGTGCCTAGTAGCTCTAGCAAACCAAAGTTAAGTAGCAGTGGCAGTAACATGCCTGCAAATAAAAACACCGAGAACAATACTGGCAACAGGTCGTTCAATACCAGCGCACCGGTATCGCCTGAGCGAATTGCTTCAGGACCAACACCGAAGAAGGTCAAGCTAATAAAGATAGCACCTAAGATACGAATGACTAACCATACTGGCGTGACATTAAACAATGAGTTTAAGAAGCTGTTTTCTGTTACTAATTTTGGTTTGATTGCTTTAACTAGTACAGAGGCTATCGCTGTAAAAATAACAATACCAGTTACGATACCAACAAGCGCTTCACCGAGCAGGCTCTGTAAGCCTTTAGAGATAATGGCAATAGGAATGGTGATTGCGTCTTGATAGCTGATAGGGGTCATGAACAACAGCAGACCGATCAGTGATGGCACAATAAACGTGAGTATTGTTTTAATGTTGTGGGTTTGTTTTTCTGACACTTTTTTTTACCCTAAATATCGAGTTCTGCTTTGTAGCTTAAAAACGGCGTTTTGTACTTAAGCAAAAAATATATTGAATATTCATTCAACCGCTAACAGGCGAGGTTACCGCCTTAAAACATCTATGTAAAACGATTCCATCGATATAGAGAACATATCAACGTGAGCGAATAGTTATTAACTGTAAATGACTAAATATATTGTATAGGAATATGTAGAAAAATAACAAAATTATTTTTTGTTTAAGTCTTTTTAAAACAGTGTTTTAAGTTTGTTTTTGAGTTGTTTGGTTTTGGTGTTTTTATTGTGAGTTTTTAGTTGTCGCCATTTAAGGTTGTGACGACAACGTTTATTAAGACCTGCAAACTAACTAAATGTTTTCCTCAATGATTTTGCTTTTTCAGCGTTTATTTTTAATTCTTTAACTGCCGATTCGACCACATTGATTGCCCCCAGGTTTTCTACTGATGCTTGACTGATATGGCTAATGTTTTGATTAATCTCGCCGACAACGAGCGTTTGTTGTTCAGCAGCAACGGCATTTTGTTGCGCTAGATCATGAACATTTCTGACCGCCTCATAAATAGTGTCGACTTTTTGAGCGGATTTCTGAGCGTCATCGGTGCATTGTAATGCTTGGGATTTACTTTCATCCATCTGTTTTGACCATTGAGTCAGCATTGAAAACATCTTATCGACACTTTTAGAAATGCTTTCTGTAGATTGTTGGGTACGACTCGAAAGCGCACGAACTTCATCAGCAACCACGGCAAAGCCACGCCCTTGTTCACCTGCTCTAGCAGCTTCAATTGCAGCGTTAAGGGCGAGCAGGTTTGTTTGTTCTGCAATCCCATCAATCTCGGTCATGGCAGTGGCGACTCGCTCAGCTTCTTTATTGAGTAATAAAGCATTCGCAGCAGCCTCTGAAACTGACTCTGTCAGTTCATTAATACTGCTGGCACTCTTTTGCATCTTTTCCCGACTTTCATCACAAAGAAGGTAAGTGTCCTGAATGCTGTCAGAGGTTGACTGAATATTACTGGCGACCTCGGTAATCGTCGCCGCCATCTCTTCGGTAGCGCTAGCGATTTGTTCTATCTGCTGGCTTTCAACATCAAGCCCTACATGTGCTTGAGTTGCTGCGGTGACTAGTTGATTTGATATGTCATCAATGTGTTCGGCATTATCTTGCGAGCGGCCTAGGACACCTTGTAACTTGGCATCTTTCATCATCAATTGGAAATCAAGCAGTGAAGAGGTATCTCGACCACAGTAGATAAAACGGCTAACTGAGTCGTGTTGCTGCTTCATTTGCATTAACCGGGCTGGAATACGAAAAGCTTCATCATAGAAAATTGCCAAATTAATACTCATTAGGATGATTCCGGCAAGTATGACGCCCCAGCCCCAAATGTAGCCTGCTGCAGCCAATCCTACACTGGCACACATGGCAGACAATAAACGTTTATTGGTTAGGCTGATGGGATCGTCAACAGCCTTGCCGTTGTTGAGCCGTTGATAAACTTTCTGCGCTTGGCTGACATACTCGGTTTTTGGTGCAACACGCACCGATTGATATCCGACAAGGTGTCCTTGCTCAAACAGTGGTGAAACAAAGGCATCGACCCAATAGAAGTTACCATTTTTACAACGGTTTTTAACGATACCACGCCACGACTGGCCAGCTTCTAGTTTTTGCCACATCTCTTTAAATGCAGCTTTGGGCATATCAGGGTGGCGGACTAGGTTGTGGTTATGCCCTATAAGTTCCTGCTCAGAAAAGCCAGACACTTCAATGAATCGTGGGTTGGCGTAGGTGATAACACCTTGCTTGTTGGTACTTGAGATCAGCTGATCTGAATCAGTTAGCCTAACTTCCCGGTTGGCTGTGTTTGCATTGTTTGTTGTCATTATTATTCCATGTGACTGCAATTATATCGTGAACGTACTCATACCAACCAATACCAGAAGATGATCGACTCAGGGGAATTTTGCAACGATCACATCTCTATACTGTTTGGTCTAACACTTGTTTGAAATATAACATTAATACACCCACTTTTAATCAGGTTTATCTAAATTCTTTAACGAAATATTAGTGAAAAGTACATTGCGCTTTTTTGCTGTAACAATCTGGGTTTATTCTCTTTTTGTGACGAAAGATAGTAATTGTTTTAAATTTTAAACTTGAAAAAACTAACCATAGGCGATAAAAATAACATATACGCTACATTTTAGAGGCTTGTAAAGCTTGTGAAAAATCTGAGCTAGACCTCTTTAACAAAGGTGAATTCAATATATATTTGATGATGCCATTAGAAATTATAAAAATAGGAATATATGGTAGCTCGGATAAATAATAAGGTTTCTACTCTCGCATTTCGCTTTGGCATGCTGGGGATCTTCGGATTATTGCTAGGTTTGATTGCGTCAGTGCTGACCTTTGAGCAGTATGATGGTCGAGGCTTTAGCTTTTTGAACCATACCCTGAGTGAACTGGGTAATTATGGTCATTCCTATTTTGCCGTCATTATTAATGGTGGGCTATTTTTTGGCAGTTTGAGTGTGGTGTTGTTTTGTTTGTTTTCTTTGCAAATAGCTGATTCCCCTTGGTCTTACCCATTTTTTGTTTGTCTTGCGCTGACATTTTTTAGTCTTGCCGCGGTAGGTTTATTTCCTATCAATGTTTATCATTTACATACCACCGCGCTGCAATACTTCTTCATTTTTGGCAGCGTGAGCTCAGTGCTATATGGGCTGTATTTATTAGTGGGTAAAGGACGATTGTTCTCAAGGGCAACCAGCATATTGGCCACTTGCTCGTTCATTAGCATGGCGGCATTTCTAATGGTACCTTTGCTTGGTTTAGAGCTGACTGAAGGTGATAGGGCGTTCTATCAGGAGATGCTTGTCGAGATGCATCGTCCTGATGTGTGGTGGCCAGCCGTGTTTGAATGGCTAGGCGTCGGCTGTTTTGTGGCTTGGACCACCAATGTGATGTTAAATTTAAGACCTACATTTAAGTCTTAACTAAACCTGAGCTAATCCTGATGTTTGATGCCAATAACCATTGCATGTCAGTGGCTCTGGCAATTGTGGTTTAGTCAAAATATTCTCTGCGACTTCGACACTCTTTAAACTACTCGGTGAAACTCTAAAGTAGTTGACCCCCATCTGTTGCATTTGGGCAATATCAGCTGAAAGATCTATTTGGCTAGCTGATTGAGTTTGAATGCCGTTAACCCTTAATAGAGGTTGTTGATCTTGGGTTTGAGCGAGTAACCCTTTTGAGTGCGACAAGCACACAGTTTGGCAGTTGTCTTTAGGCAGCCCTTGCTGCTTGGCGGTGAAACAGCGAGCAGAATGTGCCAATGGTAAATATCCATGGGCAAATACCTCTATTTCATAGGGTAACGTCGCTCCGCTAGCAGCCACTTCTGCTGCAATCACATTCGATAGCCACGTTTTAGAGAGTTCAATTGGCATGACAAATCGCTGCATGCCCCATTGATGAAGCTTATTAAGCGTTGCTAAGTTGTAGTTATTGATGGTGGGGCCACAAACAAAGGGCAGCCCAAGCTCTTTTGCTGCTTGTACCGCGCCGATATCATTAGCTTCTATCATGAAGTCGCCATTGTTCACTTGCTTTTTTAGCTCAGTGTATTCTGACGGTGCTTCCAATAACGCTAACGTCGACAATACTACCTCTTTGCCTGATTCTCGTAGCATGTGCGCGAGATTCAAGTAATCGCTAAATTTTACTTGTCGGCGCCTACTGCAAACGGTTTCACCGAGGTAAACGACAGGAATGTTGCTGTCAGCCACTTGCTGATAGAACTGGCTGACTTTTTCTTTTGACCAGCAATACTGTATTGGCCCGAGAGATGTTTTCATTGTCTTTCCTTTAAAATAGGCAGCGCTGTTACTGCCAAGTTCGCTCATAGGCACCGAGTGTGGTTGTTTGTCCTTCAGACACTTTATCTAAAGCTGCATTCCACTCTTGCTGGGTTTGATATTTATCTGGTGCTGATAAGTAGCTGTCGATTGCAGTGCGCCATACTCGTGTTACTTGCTCAACATAAGCTGGGCTGCGTTGGCGACCTTCGATTTTTAGAGAGACGACATTTGCTTTGGCAAGTTCAGGCAATAAACTCAAGGTGTTTAAACTCGTAGGAGCCTCAAGGATATGGCTAGCGGTACTGTTTTCTTCAGTGGTGTAGCGCCCCTTGCATACGACTGGGTAGCCCATCTGTTCATTAATACCTGATTTATCAATAAGCACATCATTTAACCAGGTTAGCCTATCATTGCCATTTTCTTGCCAACGCACATGTTTTGCCGGCGAGCATGAGCCGCCGGTGTTAGGTGACTGGCCGGTGACGTATGAAGAAAGATGACAGCGGCCTTCAGCCATGATGCATAAACTGCCAAATGCGAAAACTTCTAAGTCAACAGGGGTGACTTTAGACAGATCTCTGACCTGCTTCATCGACAAGACTCGTGGCAGAACTGCACGTTCGATATTGAAGGCTTCTTTATACAGTGTCAGTGCACCAAGGTTCGTGGCGCTGGCTTGCACTGATAGGTGCAATGGTAAATGTGGATAGCGACTATGAGCGTAATCGAGCAGCGATATATCCGCCATAATCAGTGCATCAACACCCGTCGCAGCAGCTAAATCAATGGCTTGATACCAGCGAGTTTCTTCGCCGGGTTTTGGAAAGGTATTAATGGTTAAAAATACTTTCTTGCCGCATTTTTTAGTGTACTCAACAGCCTGTTGCAGTTTTTTGGGAGTAAAGTTTAAACCTGCAAAAGAACGGGCATTAGTATCATCTTTTAGTCCTAGATAGACCGCATCGGCGCCAGCATTTAGCGCAATTTTTAATGATGCGAGATTACCCGCGGGGCACAGCAGTTCCATATATTTGGCTCCAATGATAAGGAGTCAGGAGTTTAAAAGGGAATGAAGATCAAATTTTTGATGTAAAACAGGTTTGTGATCATAAAACCTAGGTAAGATCACTTTCTTTGTATCAATGCTGGAGCATTTTTAAATGCAAGGTTCACTTCCCAATAATTTGGCTAAAAAAATTCTGCAGGCTGCCCCCAAGGCGCTATCCAAGCCATTAGCACTTATTCCTTTTACTGTTAAAGCCGATCTGCTAAAGCGTATCTTAGGCCTAGTGCTCGCAGAGCAAGCTGCAGACGATGAACTTGAATTTTTACAACAGCGGTGGGTGGCGATTGAAGTTGAAGATTTAAGCTTAACCTTTGAGGTCAGCTATAACGACGGTTGGCTAGTTCGCCCATTACAAAATGCAGAAGTGACGTTTAAGAGTGACTCAAAGGCGTTACTTTTAGTCGCCGCCGCGAAAGAAGATCCCGATACGCTATTTTTCCAACGAAAACTCAGCATTGAAGGAGATACAGAGCTTGGCTTAGAAGTGAAAAACTTATTGCTTGGGGTTGAGTTTGATACAATGCCGACTGCGGTCAGCACTGCAGTCACTAAGCTAGCGGAAGCACTGCAATCATTACAGAGAAAAGCGGAGCCGCAAGTCGCTTAATAATATAAACACCATAAAAAAGGCGCCATAGGCGCCTTGTTTAGTAAACAGCAGTTATTAAATGCTGTCTTCTAGGCCACCGAGAGCTTCAACAACCGCATTAACCAAAGCGATTAACTCGCTGCCCATTAAGGCAAAGTCCGCATCTAAACGCGCCATTGGATCTTCATTACCTAAATCATCATTACCCGCTCTAAACTCTTCAGAGAACTTAAGACGTTTAATGGCTGCGTCAGACTGAAGCAAGAAGGCCACTGATTGACCAAAGTGTAATGCGAGTTTATGAACTTGTTTACCAACTTCGATATGCGCTAGGACTTCATTTTCGCTCAAATCTTGTTGCTTAAAGCGTACAATGCCGCCTTCATCTGAATCACTTTTTAATTCAGCTTCATCTTGCATCTCGAAAGGTGCTGGCGTTTTGCTCTCTTTTAACCATTCGGTTAATTGGGTTTCAATCGGGGTTTTAAAGCTCATTGGAATAATTGGCAAAGTGCCAATGGCTTTACGCAGTAGCGCCATTAGTTCTTCAGATTTAGCGGCACTTGAGCTATCGACTAAGATCATCTGGATCTCAGGTAAAATCAGTGCGCGAATTTGACTGCGACGAGAAAATGCCCTTGGTAGCAGGGTGGTGGTTATCTCATCTTTTAGGGCGTCTTTCTCTTTTTTAGCGAGTTTACGACCATCTTCAGATTCGAGTAGCGCAACTTTTTCCTCTAATGCTTCCTTTATGACTTGAGCAGGTAGGATCTTCTCTTCTTTAGTTGCGCAGATAAGGTGTCTGTCTGCTGCCGTATGAACCAAAGTGTCGCCATGCTTGCCGAATGCATTAGAGAAGCCAAACTTGCTGATATCTTGGCTTGAGCAAGGCGAGAAGGTGAAGTCTTCCAGTGATTTTTCCATTGATTCAGTGTCAACAGAGAAGGGCTTGTTAAAGCGGTAGACAGTTAGATTTTTAAACCACATAGATAAAAGTGCTCAGTCAAAATTAAAGCCGCAGTGTAAGCCATTGTCAGGTTCGGGTAAACCGCTTCAGTATCTTGATGCTGGATGTGATTGTCATATTTAACCAAACTGTCATATTTCAACCAACATGCTTGAAAGCCCCATTTTTAAAGGCTTTGCCAGTTTTATATTGCAAACTTCTAACAATTACAACTCGGATTAGTATTTACTGAAATAAAAATGCAACAAACCTTGTTCATTATGGCGCTCGTCCAAACCAATAACCAAGACGAATAAACGTCGAAAGGATTAAATGATGAACGTTTTTTGTAAAACTCTACTGGCCTCTGCTCTAGCGACTGCAACTCTAGCCTCTGCTCATGCTGCAGACCCATTAACAGTTTACGGTAAGTTGAATGTTACTGCGCAGTCTAATGATGTAAATGATGAAGCAACAACTACGATTCAATCTAATGCTTCTCGTTTTGGTGTTAAAGGTGCATTTGAACTGAGCAGTTCACTACAAGCTTTTTACACGGTTGAGTACGAAGTAGATACTGGTGATGACGTAAAAGAGAACTTCAAAGCACGTAACCAGTTTGTTGGCCTTAAAGGTAACTTCGGTGCATTTTCTGTTGGTCGTAACGACACCATGCTTAAGATCTCTCAAGGTAAAGTTGATCAATTCAATGACCTTTCAGGTGACTTGAAAAACTTGTTTAAAGGTGAGAACCGTATTGAGCAAACTGCTACTTATATGACTCCATCATTCAGTGGTTTTAAAATGGGTGTTACTTATGCCGCTGAGGGTGCTAGCTCTCAGTATGCCCAAGACGGATTCAGTGTTGCAGCTATGTATGGTGATGCAAAGCTTAAGAAGTCTCCTATCTATGCATCTGTTGCATACGATGCAGATGTGAAAGGCTATGAAGTTGTACGTGCGACTGTACAAGGTAAGATTGCAGGATTTAAGTTAGGCGGTATGTACCAGCAGCAAGAAGAAACCTATGAGAAAGACGGGACTCCAACTGTTGGCGGCGAAAGCAAGACGGGTTACCTATTCAGCGCTGCATACACTATTGACGCCGTAGTATTAAAAGCTCAGTACCAAGATATGGAAGACAAAGGTGATACTTGGTCTGTGGGCGGAGATTACAAGTTAGGCAAGCCGACTAAATTATTCGCTTTCTATACTAATCGTTCATATGAAAACGTTGAAAATGATGATAAATACTTCGGTGTTGGTCTAGAACACAAGTTCTAAACCCTAATCGATACCGATAAAGGAGGCTAAGGCCTCCTTTTTTCGTGTAAAGTGAAAGCAACTAGTTCTGCTTTATGACAATAATTCTGTCTATTATGTCAAAATAGTACTTCGTTTAATATTAATGTAATAAAACTGACCAATAATAGACTCGTAGAAATTCACTGACAGAAGATCGATTATGACAGCAAGGATATTGATAGTTGAAGATGAGTTAGCTATTCGCGAGATGCTAACTTTCGTGTTAGAGCAACATGGTTTTACCACCACCGCGGCTGAAGACTACGACTCAGCACTTGATATGTTATCTGAGCCCTATCCTGATCTAGTACTACTTGATTGGATGTTCCCAGGGGGCAGCGGCATTCAACTCGCTAAGCGATTACGCCAAGATGAGTTTACACGACACATCCCAATTATTATGCTAACCGCTCGCGGTGAAGAAGAAGATAAAATCAGAGGGCTTGAGGTTGGAGCTGATGATTTTATTACTAAACCATTTTCCCCTAAAGAATTAGTCGCGCGTATTAAGGCGGTTATGCGTCGAGCCGCGCCTACCTGTCTTGAGGACCCTATCGATGTACAAGGGCTGCAATTAGATCCTGTCAGCCATCGTGTTACCGTTGGTGAGCAAGTGCTGGATATGGGGCCCACTGAGTTTCGCCTATTACACTTCTTTATGACTCACCCTGAGCGCGTGTATAGTCGAGAGCAACTTCTCGATAATGTTTGGGGGACTAACGTTTATGTGGAAGATAGGACTGTTGACGTGCATATCAGACGTTTACGTAAAGCGGTGACTCTGTCCGGTCATGACCGCCTGATCCAAACCGTTCGTGGCGCAGGCTATCGTTTCTCGACGAGACTTTAGTTAAACATCTCATAGGCACAAGGTGGCTTTTACGCTATCTTGTGCTCAGTTCCTCCATATGGTCGGTCTATGTTTGATTCATATTCTGGGTATCGTCTAATTTCGCGATTGGTGATCTATCTGCTGCTTTGTGTGGTGGTTGGCTTGCTACTTGGTGAAGTCTTTTGGGTACTTTTACTCGGTTGTATTTGTTTGCTGCTCTGGCACTATCGTCAGCTATCTCGGCTGAATTTCTGGTTGTGGCATGATCGTCGCTTAACGCCACCAAATGGCAGTGGCAGTTGGGAAGGGGTGTTCAATGGCATCTATCGCTTGCAGGGGAAAAACCGTAAGCGTGTTTCTCAATTAGCGTTTTTGCTCGGGCGTTTTAGGCAAGGTGCTGAAGCGCTGCCTGATGCTGCTGTAGTGCTTGATTCAGAGCATAATATTCTCTGGTGTAATAAGCTAGCTCAGTTATTGCTGGGGTTTGTTTGGCCGCAAGATAACGGTCAGCGGATCGATAACTTAATTCGTCACCCTGATTTTTCAAACTATTTAAAACAAGCTGAATACCAAGAGCCTCTTGAGCTGGCCGCCCCTTTGTCTGAAGGGCGTTTGTTAGAGATCCGCATTATGGGATATGGCTCAGGTCAGTTACTACTGATTGCACGTGATATTACCCGTGTGCGTCAATTAGAGGGGATGCGCAAAGAGTTTGTTGCCAATGTGTCCCATGAGTTAAAGACCCCGTTAACTGTACTTCAGGGATATTTGGAGATGATGCAGTCAATGGCGGAACCTGACTCGCCAAATGTGAGAGCGCTTGAACAGATGCAGCAGCAAACCTCACGTATGCGCTCTATGGTTGAACAGCTTTTGGCGCTATCGCGGATCGAAGATGCTGGTGAGGTCGACCTTGAAGTTAAAGTGAATATGTCACAGATGATGGACATATTACGTGATGAAGCGTTGGCATTGGCGCAAGAGCAGTATGATGTGACGTTATACTGCGAGCCTGGGCTAGATATGTATGGCAATGAAGTGCAACTAAGAAGCGCTTGTTCTAATTTGGTCTCAAATGCGATTCGATATACTGAGCCTGGTGGTCGTATCAATATTAGCTGGCGTAAAATTGCCTCTGGTGGCGAGTTTAGTGTCAGTGATAGTGGAGAAGGGATTGCGCCGAAACATATTAGCCGTTTAACAGAGCGTTTCTATCGTGTTGATAGTGCACGTTCAAGACAAAGTGGTGGCACAGGCCTTGGGCTTGCGATAACTAAGCATGCACTTAATCATCATCAAAGTGAGCTTATGGTATCGAGCCAATTAGGTAAGGGCAGTACATTTAGCTTTGTTATCCCGCCGAACTTAATCGAGTATTCATCAGCTGAAATAGAAAGCTTTGCAGACTAGTGCTGTCGAGTAATCAGGATAAAGCTGATTTTAGATGACATAAAAACAGGCGCTTAGCCTGTTTTTTCATTTAAACGACATAAATTTATCAAATTAAGTCGCTCTGTCATCGAAGTGTCACTTTGCAGTAATAGACTTGTCATCATAGAAGTTAATACTGACAGCGTTTTAAGAAACCAAGATATTTAAACACTGGAGCAAAGAATGAAATTGAAACAACTTGTTGGCGCAGTAAGCTTAACTGCAGCAACTGTATTTTCTGCAGCATCAATGGCGGCAATCGATCAGTCTTTACCAACTTATGAGAAAACAAGTGGTGTGTCTGGTAACTTATCTTCTGTTGGTTCAGATACTTTGGCTAACATGATGACACTTTGGGCTGAAGATTTTAAACAACTATACCCTAACGTAAATATTCAAATTCAAGCCGCTGGTTCATCTACAGCGCCACCAGCATTGACTGAAGGCACTTCACAGTTTGGCCCAATGAGCCGCAAGATGAAGCCTAATGAAGTTGAAGCTTTTGAAAAGCATTACGGCTACCAGCCAACGGCTATCCGTGTTGCAATCGATGCGCTAGCTGTATTCGTGCACAAAGATAACCCAATCAAGGGCATGAGCATGGAGCAGATCGATGGTATCTTCTCATCGACTAATAAGTGTGGCGGCGAAGACATTAAACGTTGGGGTGATGTTGGCCTAACGGGTAGCTGGACCGGTCGTGATGTACAGTTATACGGACGTAACTCTGTATCAGGTACTTACGGCTACTTCAAAAAGAAAGCACTTTGTAAAGGTGATTTCAAAGCTAACGTCAATGAACAGCCGGGTTCTGCTTCAGTTGTACAGTCAGTATCTCAGTCACTTAACGCGATTGGTTACTCAGGTATTGGTTACAAAACTGCGGGTGTTAAAGCGGTAGCGGTATCTAAGAAAGGGACTAACTACATCGCTGCATCAGCTGAAAATGCTGCAAGTGGTAAATACCCACTTTCACGTTACCTATATGTTTATGTAAACAAGCATCCGAATAAAGAGCTTGCACCAATGGATCGTGAGTTCATCCGCTACGTACTGTCTATGCAAGGACAGCAAATTGTAGAGAAAGATGGTTATGTCGCGCTTCCTCGCAGCGTGATTGCAAAAGATTTAGCTAAAGCCGGTATCCGTCTTTAAGCTTAAATCTATTTAGAAAAAGGCCTCGATTGAGGCCTTTTTTGATTCTGTTTTACGATTCGTTTGCTTTAATACCAATTCCATTAAA
>NZ_JBFRIY010000011.1:0-23419 GCF_041468565.1 Shewanella sp. 10N.286.54.B9 | reverse complement strand
CCAAATTTGTCTGGAAACCATAGAGCTGTGGTCCCACCTGATCCCATTCCGAACTCAGAAGTGAAACACAGTATCGCCGATGGTAGTGTGGGGTTTCCCCATGTGAGAGTAGGTCATTTCCAGGCGCCTAATAACGATAAATCCCTAGTGCTCTGCGCTAGGGATTTTTTCGTTTATCAGCTTTTGAATTACTGACTCGAACATGGGGAAATTGAAAGCGCATGCGAAGCATGCATCATTACATGTGATAGTAGGGCGAAGTGAGTGCGTTTATGAAGCGTAGCTTCATGCACTTATGTAGCGCGGAGAGCTCGCTCGAAGCTGGCCATTTCCAGGCGCCTAATTTCTCGTAAGAGAGTAGAAAGCCCGTTGCTAATGCAACGGGCTTTTTTACGTCTGCAATTTGTGCTTGAGGCGTTAACGCTAATGGTATGTTAGTGGTTTTATTTGAAGATTCGGCGGCTCGGGCATGGCTTGACACAGGTCGTCAAACAGTGAGAACAGTTCAGTCAACACAGTTTGTAGGTGCGCTTCGCTGTAACACCAAGGTTTTTGTTGCACGCGCCAATCATCCCAACAAATATCCTCCCCTCGCGATAAGCGCTCGGCCACCGCCAGCTGCTGATAGCTGCCGCCACCAATGCGAGTGTCATCGCGCCATAAATCAAAGTGAAAGCTCACTGCTTGACGGATCTCGATCATCAGCCGCATATGCGAATAGGCGAACTTTTTTTTATTGAGCATAAAGTAGCCGCCCTCGCTCTTGTAATAGCGAATAGGGTAGGCAAAAGAGGTCACTAAATCGATTTTGGTGTCTAACGCCACGTTAGGGTTAAAATCCCCGGGCAGCTTTGGAAACTGCTCAAGCAGGGCATAATAGCGTTCAGCAAAGTTCACCTGTTTAGCAATGGCAATCACCGGCTCAGACACCTTGCTTAACATAAACTCGCGCTGCTGCTCAGTTAACGGCTCATGTGGCATAATAATGACCTCTTTTAATAATACGAATTAGGGCTGCCAGCCTGCTGGCGGCTCAGCTTGAAATCTTAACTCTGGCAGCAATGCTTTGAAACTGCGAGTTATTCATCATCTGTTGGGGAGATATTTGTGGGATATGATGAGAACCACAAGCTTTTTTGATTGAGCGATGTTATTGAGGTTCACAAGGGGAAGTCAACCTCAGTAGCTGTAGTTACTTCAACGCTTTACTCGATGTGCAAGGACCTAGGGGCTGCAGCTACTTGCTGAGTGCCATTAGTTGAAAAAAAAGAAGTAGGCCAGCAGTAGAAATGACAGCAGAGCCCCGCCAATAACCGGATAAATCAGGTAGCTGTCGCTCGATCTGCGTGCTCGCTTAAAACACAAATTGACTAAAAGAAAATTAAACAACGTCACCATGATAGAAGCGGCCACGCCTTGCTTAAAGGGCATATCTTTAAGTTCAGTGGTTAAATACAATAGGATAAACCAATCAAGTAGTATCAAATACAGAAAGAGCTTTTGTAGACCATCCGGGCCTTTTCGCTCATATGATGAAGCCATTACTATCTCCCTACTGTCGACGATACTCATTCTGTATTACACTGATTTATCGCTTAAAGACGTTATTTTCTTAATAATGCTAAGGGTCTTTTGCTGATCTTCTATACCCCACTTAGCGCCAATGAAATTTAGCTTTTCATTAATAATCTGCACTCGCATTACTATGATGGGTATCAACTCATCATCGACGGTGATTGATAGCTGTTGATTCGGTGTTAGCTTGCAGCGACTTATCATCCCTACGCCACCTAAGCCGACATCTTTAATATTTGCTATACCAATAGCTTTAGCGCCTCGCCATGTGGGTTTAAACAACGAAATGGTTACCCCATCGCAAGCAAGCACAATATTGCTGTCATTGTCTTCTCGTAATGAGTGCCTTGAATGCTGACGACTATCAATACTCGGCTTAGCTTTAGCTTGCTCTTGAGTTGCCGGTATAAATTCACCGTGTTGTGTTAGAGGATTATTCACGATTAGCGATATCTCATTCTGGGTTTGTTTGCCTCGGCAACTTGCTTAGCGTGGTCTATTTCAGCGTCTGATTTAGGTTGTTCACTGGATATTCCCATCATCTGCCGTAATTGTGTTTCTGCATCGGAGGTCATCACTAGCATTTCGATTCTTCGATTAGCTGCAGCGGCAGGATCTTCGGCGATATAGGGAGCTTGGTCTGCCATACCGGTTACCTGAATGACTTGATCACGTTTTACCCCTGAATATTCTAGTACTCGGCGAGCGAGCAAGGCTCGCTTGCTTGAAAGCTCCCAGTTAGTGAATGTTTTACCTGCGTAAGGGCTTGAGTCGGTATGCCCCGAAATACTCATTTTGTTCTCGACCTTGCCGAGTATCGGCCCTAAAGCCATCAGCAGATCCTCAAAGTAAGGTTTCATATTTGAACTACCGCGGGTAAACATGAACTGATTGACATTGTCATGCATCAATATACGAACGCCTTGGGGAACCACTTGTAGTTCAACGTTGGCATTCATGCTGACATCGGTAATGACTTGCTCTATCTCTCTCGCTAAAAACTCTAATTGGGCCTGTGTTTCAAACTTTCCAGGGACTAATGAGTTGAGCTCGGGGCCAATGCCTGCTTTTACGTTATCTTTTCCTAAGGGGATATGATTGTGCATTGCTGGACCACTGCGATCGACACCGGTCGCGGTTGCAGGTAGAACAGCTTGTTGGAGGGCTATATTGCCCTGAAAATCAATCAGTGAAGGCGAGCGGCTCAGATCAAACGGGTTAATAGATCCTGTTGAATACAGATCACCCTTTAAGTACTGAACAATCATGGTTCTTTCTTGTTGATCTGCTATTTGCATAATCCATAACACCATGAATAGTGCCATCATTGCCAGGGTAAAATCGGCAAAAGCCACTTTCCAAGCACCGCCGTGACCAGGCTTTGCTTTGGTTCTCTTCTTACGCCGAATTACGATAGGTTCAGGACGAGTAGCCATTAGCTTTGCTGCTCCACCATCCAGCGTTCTAGTTCGATAAACGTAGGTCGGTTTTCGCTTTGTATCTGCTTACGGCCAGCGTCAATTGCCAGCATTGGGGGCTTGCCTTTAGCGAAAGAGGTTAGCATCGCTGCAACACACCTGAGCTGTGCTGACTTACGTTCAACTAAATGTTCTAGCGCCTTAGACAACGGGTCGAACAGGCAATAACAGGCAAAAATCCCGATGAATGTGCCGACAAGTGCCGCTGCTACTTTGACACCGATCATGGTTATTGGACCGTCAATATTCGACATGGTGATGATGATCCCCATTACGGCAGCCAAAATACCGAAGCCTGGCATGGCTTCTGCCACTTTATTCAGTGCCAGTGACGGGCGCATCCAATCCTCTTCCATGCGATGGATCTCTTCATCCAATATATGTTCAAGATCATGGGCGGAGAGTTTACCGATAGACTGTAGACGTAAATTATCGATAAGAAATTGCAGTACCGTTGGGTGTTCTAACACTGTGGGGTACATGAGAAATAGCGAGCTTTCTCTCGGCTTTTCCACATGGTCATCAAGCACTTTAAGTCCTTGAGATTGGATTTGAGCCATTAACATACCCATCAAGCCAAACAGTTGGGGATAGAGCTCAGGGTCCTCTTTTTCGACTCTGACCAACTCTTTTATTTGGTCAAGCATCTCCACTAGGACGGGTTTAGGGTTAGCGATAATGAGTGCACCCATACCTGCACCAAATATGATCAGTATCTCTGCTGGTTGCCATAGGGAGGCTAAGGTTCCTCCTGCCCAGACATATCCACCAAAAACTGAAAAAAGAATGATCATTAGCCCTAAAAGTTTGCTCATACTACCTCACCTGCTTACCGATCCCATTGTTGGTATATTTTCTGAAGCTGCTTTACTGCTTGCTTATGCAATTGACAGATCCGAGTTTCTGTTAATCCCAACGTGGCGGCTATTTCTTTTAAATTGAGTTCATGTTGATAGTAAAGCGACAGAATTACCTGTTCTCTTTTGTTTAATTTCGAAATTGCTTGGAATAAAGTTTCTTTGGCGGATATTTGTTCAAATACATCTCGTTTATCTTCGAAATGGCCGCCATCACTAATTAATTCATCTAGGCTTCGCATTGATTCTGATTGAGAGGCATGCAGACGTTTACGGTAGTCTTCTTGATTGAGCCCCATAGCTTGGGCGACTTCATTGTCGCTCGGTGCTCTTTCAAGCATTTTGGTGAGCTTGCGAACCGTATCGTTAAGTTCGTGGGCCTGCTGTCTCACTGGTCGAGGGCGCCAATCTTGGCGGCGAAGTTCGTCGAGTATGGCGCCTCTAATTCGCTGGCCAGCATATGAGATGAAGCCGTTGTCATATTCACCTGGATAGCGCCTTGCGGACTCTAATAACGCCATCATGCCTATTTGCTCCATATCTTCGCTGGCCAAAACTGATCCACAATGGCTACGAAGTTGAGAAACAGAGCGTTTTACTAGCGGAAGGTACTGCATCATCACTTGGCTTTCGGACAGGCGATTAACCGTGGGTTCTTCTGCTGTTGTTTGATAAGCGACTTGTGCAGCGTTCATAGTATAGCTCTCCTATTGAATGACCATCCGAGTGAACAGCACGTCATCGAGTTCTATACTGAATTCATTTTCTGCCAACACATTAGTTAGTAACAGGTGCGCCTCTTTTTGTAATGTTTCAAACTGTTGAGCGTCGTTGAGTTCGTTGAAATGTTTTTTGGAGAACATTTTCATCAGCGAATTACGGATCACCGGATCTGCCTGCTTGATCGTAGTTTCGACATTTTTAGAGCGACTTTTGAAAGCCATCTCAAGTAATAAATAATGAGGGTAATCATCGCCAGGTACTGAGATGACAAATTTGTCTAATGGGTAAAATTTGGCAGAGATAACTTCATCTTCGACGGCTGAAAATGGTCCACCTATGATTGTTGGCGATTGCCAGCCAGCCCAAAACACAGCGCCACTCCAGATAACGATAAATAGAAGAATTGTTATTTTTTTCGTACTTGTATTACTAAATGCCATGAGTGTTTCCTAAGTTATGCCAATAGATCGACTTCATCTTGCTGTGAAAGGCTATCAACTGAGCTATCGGTGCTTGAGAGGGCTGCCGCTGCAATCGTTGCGGTATGTGGTTGTTGGTTGTGTTTCTTTTGCTCACCTTGTTGATTGATATCGACATCAATTTGGCCGCCATGATCCATGGCTAATTCGTTGCGTAACCTGTCTAATCCCATTAACAGTGCATCACGAACAGCGGGATTCGCGGCATGCATTTGAATATGCAGCCTGTCGCCATCTAAGCGTATATTGAGCTCTACTTTGCCAAGCTCTGGTGGATCTAATCTCAATTCAGCTTGTTTAATCTGTTGGTCAATTTGAAAGCGTAATTGTTCACGCAATGGAGCGAGCATCTCTTGGGCTTGCTGCATCATTGGAGCGGCTTGAGAGACAGAAACTGGCCCCCATTGAGCTACGGTAGCTTGATTTCTAGAGGCGCCGCCAACGATTTGCTGGCTAGACTCTAGCGCTTCACTGGCCAGTGCATCACGAGCCAAAGCAGCGATGGCAGGCTGAGAGGTCGCGGTGGCTTGAAATGCATTCTGTATCATTGATGGGGTCGACTTTAAGTCGCCATTTTGCATTGGCTGTGGCGAATAACTCTGCTGCGATAGTTGTGGCAACGAAGATGTGGTTTGGCTGGCATTGGCGCTAGTCGCTGCTGTCTGAGCATCATTCGGCTTTGAAATCGGCCCCATTGCTACAGGGTTTAGAGCGCCTTTGATGTCTGGGCTTTGCTGTTGCAGTGCCGAGTTTGTTGCAACGCTATTGTCCGGGTTAAAAGTTCGAACTATCGTTGTTTCGCTGCTATTGATTGCGGCGTTGGTACTTGCTATCGCTGTTGATTGGTTAGCAGTATTGATGCTCTGCGCCGCAACCATAGCAAAAGAGAGGATGTCATTAGACTCGATTCCCTCTGGGTTATCGTTCGCCGCACTATGCATCTTGTTGGTTGTGGCTAAAGGCGAAGCTGCAACGCTACCCTGGGTTAACGGGCTATTTAATGCTGTATAGGGGCTAATCATAATCTTCTCCGCTCAATTGAGTCAGTTGATAAGCGGCTAGCCCATCTTGTTGTTGCTGAAATTGACTCATCTCAATCGCCAGTTTCGCTTTAGCTTGTGCTAACTGCTTAACCACTGCTTGATGGACTGCTGCCAGTGATTTACGCGCCAGGAGCTGCTGCCTATTACTCGGCTTTCCCGCGGCTGTTAACGCTGAAATCATCTTGGCATTGACCTTTTCAAGTGCTTGCCAGTCTTCGGCATTAGCGTGAAATTGGAGTGCCTTCTCAAAGTAAAGCCATTGCTTAATTGAGGTTGGTCCAACCTTCTCTGACATTGGTTATTACCTTTGTTATTGGCGCTAACGCCTCGATACTATTTTCTACGCTAGCTGCCACGAGTTGGCGGCTACAGTAGTCATACAGGCGGTTGAGCCCAGCGGCGACTTCGCCACCGCTTTCAAGATCTAACATTGAGTCGAGTCCGTGAACGATATTGAGGCATTTATTGATACTTTGCCCTTTGTCCTCATAGCTGCGGCGCTGCATAAAACCGCTGGCTCTTTCGATCTCTTCTAAGAGTCCGTCCAGCAGCATTCGCACCATTTCATGTGGATTTGCGGCAGCTGCTCTAGCATCGAGTGAGGTCTGTTTGTAAGCATTAAACGGATCGTGCTCATTCAGCATTTGTTAGGCTTCCTTAATAAAACAGCGCACTGGCTGAATTAAGTTGGTTAATGGTGTTTTCCATTGCGGTAAATTGAGATAGATAGATTTGATAGCGCTGTTGCATTTGATAGTCATGTCTAGACATGCTGTCTTCGACCCTATCGATCTGTTTGTCTAAGTTGCTTTGTTTTAGATCTAAGTAACCACTAGACTTAGTGAATGGGTCGATAATGGTGTCAATACGATCGACATAACTGCCGCTAGCGGTGAACATCTCTTTAATCGCATCGGCATCATCTTTTAGTGCTTGGCTAAGCTTGTCTTCATCAATACTAAGCTTGCCGTCGCGGGTCATCTCGATACCGACGTCAGACAAACGCATGCCATTAGGCGCGGCTTCAAATACGCTATTGCGCATACTGTTTTGCAGCATTCTTAAACTGGAGTCGCCCTTTAATACCCCAAGCTGATCTTCAGTGATTGAAGAGGGAGCATCTTCATCGTCGTCATCTTTATCTTTGTCCGCATCATCGTCTTTGTCTTTGTTGCTTTCATCAACAACAGAGCTTCCCATGGAGCGCGTCAGCTGGTTGATTTGATCCATGAGCTCATTGAAAGAGTCTACAAAGTCTTCGACCGCTTGCTCGCTAGAGCTGGAGTCAGATTCAATTTTAATGGTGCTGCTTTCACCAATGGCGTGAGCTTGGTTTAACTCAATTGAGACGCCATCAATAACATTACCTAGGTAATTACTACTGCTGGTGATATCGATACCATTGAGGGTGACTTCAGCATCTTGTGCAGCCTTTCTTTCAGTCATGCCCCAGTCGACACCATCCATTTTGACATCGACACTATTGACGGCTCCTGACTCTTTGGATGTCATCATCAGCTCTACCTGACCACCGGTTCTGACCAAAGAAGCTTGTACTCCTGGGTTGTCAGCATGGTTATTGATTGCATCTCTAAGGTCAGCGACGGTGCGAGTACCGTCAGCATTGAGCACTGCCATATCAATATCGATGGTGTCAGCGGCATTGGGGCCAACTTGAATGCTGAGTACGCCTGTAGTGGGCAGCACTTCGGTTTCACTGGCAAAACTTTTGGACAGTTGGTGAGATTGCGCCAACTGCTTAACATAAAGATCATAAGTGCCAGCTGGTGCATCGCTGTCGACTGTAATTGAGGCACTTTCATCACTGATTGATGAGGTTTTACTTTCGAAAGCATCACCATTAATCGCTTCAAGTTTACTGGTCATTCTTTTAAGGCTGCTTTCTAATATTTCATAAGCGTCAAGTTGACTTTGATGCTTGGTCATACTGGTTTTAAAAAGCTGATCTTTGCCCATGCGTTCAGCCGATATAAGCTGCTCTGCAAACGTTGCTGCACTCATTCCTGAAATCATTATGATCCTCCAATATAACTGGTGTGGCAATCTTTGTGCCAAAGGTTAATCTTATGTTTTTAAAAGGTTTTAAAATTTGTTTGCTGTGTTGGAAAGCGAATGCGTTTCCGTTTTATGTTGCACTAGGGAAGCTTAACTTCCGCTTTTAAAATCGCTTTAAAGCGTCAATCGCATAGTGTTAATAAGGCGACATTAGTGGGGAGGTTCTGAAGTTATTAGCGAATAAAAAAAGGGCCAAAAGGCCCTTTGAAGAAAATTGGGAGGGAGGAAGATTTAGCCCAATAGACCCATAACCAAACCAGTGTTTTGGTTGGCAGAAGACAGGATGTTGGTACCCGCTTGAACCAATAGTTGGTTCTTGGTCATATTGGCAGATTCAACAGCGAAATCGGCATCCATGATGCGGCCAGCAGCGGCTTTAGTGTTTTCAGTCACGTTAGCAAGGTTTGAACCTGTGTGACCTAGACGGTTGATGTTTGCACCTAATGTAGAACGCTGTGTGCCCACTTTGTCGATAAAGGTATCAATCTTATCGATAGCACCTTTAGCCGCGCCAGCAGCTGAAATATCGTCAGTTACACCAGCAAGGTCAGCTTTGGCTACAGTAACTGAAAGTTGTTCAGTTGCGCCTGCACCAATTTGGAATTCAACACCTGCACTCAATGTATCAAACAGTTTGTTGCCTGAGTATTCAGTGTTATCAACAATACGAGTGATCTCTTTAGTAAGCTCTTGGAACTCAGCGTTAATTGCTTTTAAATCTTCAGCAGAGTTCACGCCGTTAGCTGCTTGAGTAGCAAGCTCTTTTTGACGGTTAGCGATTGTTGATAACTCATCTAATGCACCGTCAGCGGTTTGCAACATAGAAGTGGCATCGTTAACGTTACGGCTAGCGGTTTCCATACCAGTTACGTTGGCATTTAGGCGAGTCGCAATTTGTAGACCAGCAGCATCATCAGCAGCGCTATTGATACGCAGACCAGTAGATAGACGCTCCATTGCATTGCTTAGCAAGTCATTGTTTTTAGTTACAGAGTTTTGAGAAACGAGTGAAGCATAATTAGTATGAACTGATAACATAGCGTGTTCCTTTAAGCTTTCGAAGAATTATTGTGTGTCACAATTGATAAAACGACTGCCAAAAGCAAAACTGAAAAACCAGATAAATTTTTTTCAACAATAATTTTTAAGCCTATGAAATAAAACATTAATTATTTTTGATTTTTTATCATTCACAGTAAAAAATTGTGCTTAAGCACTTTAGAAAAAGCCAACTCTAGTCGCCTTTTTATAGCATCTTGAAGCTCAAAGAGGCTATTCATGGAAAAGTCGTTGGTAAGACCCAGTTTTGTTACTAATTTCAATTGCATTGGCAGTGAGTGTGAGGATAGCTGTTGTTATGGTTGGAATATTTATGTTGATAAGCAGAGCTACAAGAAGACTATGGCTCACCCAGAGTTAAAGGATTTAGCCAAAACCGCACTAAAGAAAGTAAAGAAGGGTGACAGTTCTTGGGCGAAAGCGGTGCTCGGTGAGAAGGGGGCTTGCGGTTTTTTGGATAATAATCAGCTATGTCAGATCCACGCTAAAGCGGGCGAATCATTACTCAGTCATACCTGTAAGACCTATCCGCGGATGTCTCATATGAAGGATGGCGATCGTTATGAGAGCCTATCTTTATCTTGTCCAGAAGCTGCGCGGAAAATTCTATTGCAACCGAATGCGTTTCACTTTGAACGTATGGCGGTGACGCATAACAATCAGTTTGAGGCAACTCCGTTGTGGGCACAAAAAGCGCACGACTGCTCGATTCAATTGTTGCTCAATAGCCAGTTAGAGATTAGTCATACGTTGACTGCTATCGGCATTTTAATGAAAACGGTTGAGGCGGTTAAGCAACTCAAGCAAAACTCAAGTAGCATCGATGCTATGTTTCAGCAGCTGGTTGCTTTGGCTGACAGTGGTGAGCTCAAGCAGCAGGTAGAAAGCTTTAATCAAGATACCGACTTACAGAAAAAACATGCCTTTACATCACTCCACTTATGGCTCAATACCAATAAACCAGTACGGGGCAGGTTGAGGTTTGAGCAGATTAACCAAGCGGTGAGTCGTATTGTGGATGAAGAGGGTAACTTTAGTGTAAAGCAGCTCGATAACGCTTGGCAGCAACACGCACAGCCGGCACTTGAGAAGCATGCAGATCTGTTTAATCGGTACTTATTCTATTACCTCTACCATACTAATTTCCCGCTAGTGGATAAGTTAAGTCCGACCGAAGCATTTAGAGTGATGATGGTTGATTACTTTATGTTGCGTTGTTATCTCGCGGCGATCGCTGCAGATAAACAAGCGTTGACTGAGCATGACATTATTATGTGTTTTCAGGTTTATCACACGAGTAGGCAACACAAAGCTAATTTCAGTAAGTATGTGGTTGTTCTGCTAAATAAATGCGGATTTGATGAGTTACCAGCGATCTTAACCTTAATGGCCTAACCTTGGCTGCCAGTTCTTGTTAGCTGGCAGTTTTTTACGACAATAATGCCGATACTTGAGTGCGAGTCATATTAGCTTGCGCCATTAAAGAGGTGACTTGTAAGTTAAAAGGCGAGGGTTGCATTAAGCTCGTCAATTGAGTCATGGTCGTCTCTAGATCGGCAGACGTTGGTTTTTGGCTATTGATGCGTTGCAGTTGTTGCTGGATCTTTTGCTTACTTTCAGCCAGTTCCTGTAACTGCAACTCTACTTTGTGCATTGATTTAGCTATTTTGGCCATCGCTTGTTTGAGCTCTTCATTGCTACCAAAACGCCACTCTCTAGGATCTTGCCAATTGAGCTCTTCATTAACTTTAATGCTTCTCGCCTCGCCAGCGGGTAAGCGTTGTCCTTGCCCGGTCATCAATAATCCAGCTTGTACCTGCTGCCATTGTGACTTATTGCCTTGGAAGATGAACTTGCCATTTCTATCTATAGCAGCATGAATATCCAAAGGTTTTAGCGCACTGCCAAGGTGTTGAACCAAATTGTTGGCATTTTCATTGGCGGGTAACAGCACGCGTGAACTTTCGCTGCCAAGTTGAATGGTAATATATTCATCACGCTGCTTTGCAGCACTTAAGTCGACAGATTTTAAACTGAAACTATGTTTAGCTGCTGGTCTTGCTGCGGAAATAAGGTTGAGTTGATGATCAACTAAGGGTTTGTTTTGGTAGCTGATATCAAGCTGAGCAAGCTGGTTTTGCAACTGTTTTGTTCGCGCTTGCTGCTGCGCGCTTTGCTGTATGCTTAGCGATTGCTTTGCCTGGTTGTGCAGTTGCTTAAGCAGGGCTTTAACTTGCTGTAGGCCTTGTTCTGCAACCTGAGTAGCACTAATTTTATGCTGCCCTTGAGTGACTTTTGCCCACTTGCTATAACTTTCAAGTCGATGAGTTGGAATTGCTGCTGCATTTGGTGCTTGTTGCTCACTCAGTACTTGTTGAGCACCCATGGCTGGCGCAACCGTTTGGCTGCGCTGCTGAATATTTAATGTGTCAGTAATCCCATGGAGCATTAGTCAGTGGCACCTTGTTACATATGGTTAAACAGTGATAGTTGCGTCACCTGCACGAATGTTTGCTGGGTGACCTTAAGTGCTGTGAGCTTTAGATTAAACTCGGCAGTGGCCTGAGCATAATCTAAGCCTTCTGTTTCGCCTATGACCTCTTCATTAAACAGCACACGCTCTTCATGGGAGGTTTGAATAAGACTAATGGTATTTTGCTTGCCACCAATGTCCGTTATCGCGGAGCTAATACTGGTAAGTGTATCATCTAAACTGGTTAGCATGTCGGTTGCACCTTGGCTAAAGGTTGGGTCACCTGGTGCTAAACTTGGATCGTTTAATACAGCGATAAAGTCTTTGGTTTGGTTAAGGAGATCGGCACTACCATTGGAGAACATAAACTCCGATGCCGTGGCATTGGCTGTCATCCAAGAGGAGCCAGAAGTTTGCACTTCGCGATGATTGTTATCACCTTGATAAACGTAATTACCACTGGCATCTTGGCTAATGGGTGCTGTGTCGGTGAGATTACCAGAGAAAAGGTAGTTACCGCCTTCATCTTTAGCATTCACAGTGTCAGTAAATGCCTCTAACAGCTCGCTCATCTCAGCCGCGTAAGCTGATCTATCTTCAGGGGATAGGCTGCCATTATTTGCGGCAACAGTAATTTCTCGCATACGAGTTTGCAGCTCAACCATACTCGACATATAAGTCTCGGCGCGGCTGAAGCTGGTGCTCAGCGATTCAGTATTCTTAATATATTGGTTAGTCGCCGCTAAATCGCGTTGACCGCCAATGACTTTTACCGAGCCAATTGGATCATCGGAGGGACGCAGTATCGACTTACCCGTCGCCATCATCTGGTTGAGCTTAGAGATGTCAGCAGTCGAGTTTTGTAAGCTTTGCAAGTTATTGCTGTAAAGGTTGAGCATACTTACGCGCATAAGAGATCCTTAGATACTGTTTAAAATGGTCTGGAAAAGCTGATCTGCAGTCGAAATGACCTTAGCGTTTGCCTGATAGGATTGTTGATAGATAATGAGGTTCGTTCCCTCTTCATCCATATTTACCCCACTGGTACTCGCCCATTGTGATTGCGCTTCCATTTGCAGTTTGACGGCGGTGTCCTCTGCCATTTGCGCTTGACGAGACGCTGAGCCTAACTCGCCCACTTTACTGGCGAAAGCATCAGCCATGGTGGTATCCACCCCGAGAGAGTTAAAGGTAAAGTTAGCACTTGCCAATTCCACCAGTTCTTTGAGGTTACTGTTGTCACCGGGAGTGCCATCTTGCCCAAATGCCAACATATCAGCATTAAAGCCGTTGGTGATTTTTATGCTGCCGGCAGGGTTATTTGGGTCATAACTGAATAGATCTTGAGTGGGGGTATTGCCATTCAGATCCGTTCCGCCAGCAAGCACCGCATTAAATTCATCTGCGATGGTTTTGGCAAGCTCGTCGATAAAAGCCATCGAATCCACAAGGCTATTGTCGCGATAATCAACTAATGCACCTAAGCTGCCACCGGCTTTTTCATCGAGAGGAAAGTTAGATTGGCCGAACTGGATGCTAATCTGACTAAATTGCGGATTCGTGGGATCCGGTGATACTTGGATTTTTGATGCTGTTGTGCCAGCAAGCAGAGGTTGACCCTGTGCCAGCGAAATATTCACCAGCCCGTTAGACTCTTCAACGACTTTGACATCGACTATCTGTGATAGATCATCAATCGCCGCATCACGTGCATCAAGCAGCGCCAAAGGTACATTACCATTGGCATTTGCTGCTTGGATTTCGGCATTAAACTTAGCGATGCTTTCTAGTTGGGCGTTAATCTCTTTGGCTGAAGCGCTAATCTGACCTTCGACCTGAGTGATCTGAGAGTTGACGCCCTCACTGATAGAGTTAAATCTTTGACCGATTGCTCTTGCTTCATTGAGTACGCCTTGACGGTAAGCGATTTCGTTTGGTTGCTCCATCGCGGAGTTAAGCGAAGCAAATAACAAGTCTAATCCCGCGGAGATACTATTGCCCTCGGAGCCAAATACTTGTTCCACTTGACCAAAGTAACTGGATTGCACTTTAGCAAAGCCTAGGTTGCTGGTGGTGTTCCACAATTGGGCAACTTCATATTGGTCGGATATACGACGCACGCCGTCTACCATCACCCCAGAGCCACTGCCGTAAACGCCGTTACCTACCGAGCTCATCATGACTTGCTGGCGCGAGTAACCTGGCACCATGGCATTGGCAACGTTATTGGAAGTGGCATTGAGGGCCGCCATACTGGCGTTGAGTCCCGACATACCAATATTGAGCATGCTCATATTGTGTCCTTTTATCTTGTCATTAGCGGCATTGCTGCCGCTGGAGTAACTACTCTTTCACCTTGGGAATGAACGGCACAATTAGTGCTGGTTGCATTGCGGTGGTATTGGCATTTGCAGTTGTATGATTATTAGAAGCGACCATCTCTGGCTGCGACTTAAGTGCACCTTGCAATTGTTTACTCATTACGCTCGCAAGGCCGGTGCTTTGCATCTGGCTCAGCCGCCCAGCAAGCTCGGCATCGTGCCAATCGCGATACATGCCATTGTTCTGTGAAGAGAGCGGACTATCTTTATCTGCCATCACATCTGACGCTGAGCGCATCTGCTTCAGTACGGTTTGCAGGAACTGGGCTTCAAACTGTTGGCTGACGAGCTTCAGTGCGCCATGTTCACCATTGGCCTGAATTAATTCGGAGGCGCTAAGTTGATTAAGATAACTATGGTTATTGTCTAGTTTCATTAGATCACCACCAGTTCAGCTTCAAGGGCACCGGCTTCATTAAGTGCCTGGAGAATGGCCATCAGATCCATTGGCGAGGCACCAAGACTATTGACTGCACGGACGATATCATTGAGCGCAATGCCTTCAGGCCAAACAAACATATGGCCGTTGCCAGTATCTATGCCGACTTGGCTATCTGATACCACCACAGTTTCGCCTTGGGCTTGGCCCAAAAATGCGCCATTAGGTTGGCTAACAAACTCTTGCTCTACGATGGTGACGGTTAAATTACCGTGGCTAACGGCGGCTTTTCGTACCACCACATCGCCACCCATCACCACTGTACCTGTGCGACTATTGAACACAACGCGAGGAGCTTTGCGCCCTTGCTCAATTTGCAACTCTTCGAGCATTGACATAAAAGTTACCCGCTCACGATTAGAGCTTGGCGCACGCACCAAGACTTTGGCGCTGCTATCAGCTTCTGCAACACTAGGACCAAAAAGATCGTTGATGGCACGTTCAATATTACGTGCCGTTTTAAAGCTTGGAGCTCTAAGATTGAGGACGATCTGCGCAGTCTCGTTAAAGTTACTGTGCATTGACGCTTCCAATAGTGCGCCATTAGGAATATTACCGACGGTGGGGACATTGATCGTCACCGAGGTACCGTTGCGACCTTGGGCTGAAACGCCGCCGACCACTAAGTTACCTTGGGCCACCGCGTAGATCTCACCATCAACAGCGCGCAGTGGGGTCATAAGTAGTGTGCCGCCACGCAGACTCTTTGCATCACCTAATGAGGAGACGGTGATATCGAGCGTTTGTCCTGGACTGGCCAGAGCAGGCACTGTTGCGTGTACTGCAACTGCTGCCACGTTCTTAAGTTTAGGGTCGATTTTGTCATCGATTTGCACTCCAAACTGTTTCAACATATTGACGATCGACTGACTGGTAAATCTAACTTGGGTTCTATCACCCGTGCCATTAAGACCCACGACCAAACCGTAACCCACTAGTTGGTTTTCGCGGATCCCTTGCACATCGACAATATCCATCAGGTAACGGTTCTGTTCCGCTGCTTGTACATTAAAAAGTGGCGTGATAGCTAATAAGCAACCAAAGAGGAATAAGAGGATTTTGTTCATTTCACGTACCTTGAATTTTGGTTGTTCATATCCTGACTCATAGTGGTTGCCAATGGCTGCTAAAATAGCGTGATGTCCAATACTGACGGCAGTCTTCTGCAGTTGCACTTGAGTGGCTATAAATAATTCGTGCATCAGTAATGCGTTGCGATGAGATGGTATTGCCGTAACTGATATTATCTTGGGTGACTGTTCCTAGCAGGCGTAAATATTCGTCACCTTTAGCAGGCTGTAGCCACTTCTCACCGCGTATGAGCAGAATGCCTCTAGGCAGGATTTGTTCGACTCTAACGGTTATTGATCCTGTGAGTAGGTTTTGCTGACGAGTCAAGTCCGAATCTTCTGGACTATTTTCTTTAGTAATCGCAGCCGCTTTCTTATTTGACTTAACACTCTCATCTAACGCGACAATCAAACTATCACCGACGTGAATGGCACGTTTTTTTCGAAACAATGAGTTGGTAAAACTCTGCAGTGAAAAATGTGGCATCGCTGTGAGTAATTTGTCGTTTAAAAAGTGGTTACTTCCACCCATGTTATATCCCCTGATTTTGGCGATTAAGATCATGCTTCATAATGGGAACCAAGGGCTATTAAAGTAGCGTGACGCCCAACCCATGCGGTTGCTGTCAGAGATCGCACCTTGGCCGCCGTAGATGATTCGAGCATCGGCAATACGTTGGGATGAAATTGTATTGTCATTGCCAATATCATCGGTACGGATCAAACCGAGTAGGCGTAAGTACTCATCGCCCTGGTTGAGCCTGAGCCACTTTTCGCCGCGAATAAGCAGGGCACCATTGGGTAGCACCTTAGCAACGGTGACAGTAATCGAACCTGATAGCTGGTTTTGCTGAGTACTGGAACCTGTGCCGTTAAAGGTGCGTCCCATGTTGGCTTCGCCGCTACCTGCAACGCTATTGCTGCCCGTGGTACCTTGACCATCAATCGACAGTCCGCTGGCTTTATTGGTTTTGGTATCGGCACGCTTACTCGAATAGGTTTTTTCATCCAAGGCTACGGTTAAGATATCGCCTTCACGAAAAGCACGCTTGTCTTTAAACAGGGTTAACATAAAACCTGGGCGATAAACGCTGCCATCTTTAGCATCGGGCAAGCTGTAGTCGA
The DNA here is from genome assembly GCF_041468565.1 of Shewanella sp. 10N.286.54.B9. NCBI lineage: Bacteria > Pseudomonadati > Pseudomonadota > Gammaproteobacteria > Alteromonadales > Shewanellaceae > Shewanella > Shewanella sp. 10N.286.54.B9. The sequence goes on along the minus strand of NZ_JBFRIY010000011.1, from coordinate 6,641 downwards.
TTTCTGGCGGCGCCCACTCAGGTTTTCCCGGCTGAGTGTCTGGCTCAGGAAAGTGCGCCATACAGCCTGAAAGTAGCATAAGCATTGCGATTCCAAACCCTATCCGTAGTTGTTGCATGGTGATCCTTTTCGAGTCAATTAAGGGGGCTAAGCGCCATCTGCCTGAGCGAGTACTACAAGGCTTGGTTTAGGAATTTGAGCATGTCATCTGATGCTGAAACCACTTTGGCATTCATCTCATAAGCGCGTTGCGTTGAAATCATCTCCACCATCTCTTCCACCACGTTGACGTTGGCTCCCTCTAGCGCACCTTGACGAATTTGACCCAGTGCTTGGTCACCTGCAACGCCTTCAATAGCTGCACCTGAAGCACCCGTTTCGCGGTATAAGTTGTTACCGCGAGCTTCTAATCCAGCTGGGTTAGTAAAGTTAACTAGGGTTATTTGCCCTAGCTCTTGTGAATCCGCTTGGCCTGCCATCTGCGCTGAAACGATGCCGTCGGTAGCGATGGTGATGGTGAGTGCTTCTTCAGGGATCTCAATGTTTGGTACTAGCGGTAAGCCTTGAGAGGTCACCATTAACCCTTCGCTATTACGGTAAAACTGCCCATCGCGCGAGAAACTGATATCGCCATTCGACTCTTCAATTTGGAAAAAGCCTTGGCCCTCAATCGCAAGATCTAACTGTTGATTGGTGGTTAACATGTCGCCTGAGGTAAAGACCTTTTGGGTACCGACAACTCGAGTACCTGTTCCAAGTTGCAGGCCTGAAGGCAGTTCATTCTGTTCATCAACTTGGCCACCAGGTTGGCGCTGTACCTGGTAAAATAGGTCGTTAAAAGCGACACGGTCGCGCTTAAAACCTGTGGTGTTAACGTTAGCCAAGTTGTTGGCTATGGTGGTCATTTTGGTATCTTGGGCGGTCAAACCTGTCTTACTGACCCATAGTGCTGATTGCATCTGTTTAATCCTTTATATTTGCGCTAGGCATCTCTAAGTAGCCTGTTGCCTGCTTCTGCAAGTTTTTCGGCGCTTTTCATTAGTTTGACTTGGATTTCAAATTGTCGACTTAGATCCATGGCAGCGATGAGTTCACCTACGGCTTGCACGTTGCTTGCTTCAAGAAATCCGCTACTTACGGTGACTTCATCGTTGGCGGGCAATGGTTGGCGATCTTGGGTGTATAACAGGCCGTCGAGACCTTTAGTCATGATGTCCATGTCAGGGTTGACCAGCTTCAACTGACCGACCTCTTCGATGATGCCATTTTCATCGGCGACGATACTTAGCCTGCCATCATCACCCACAAACAGCTCGCGGTATTCTGGTAATACGATAGGGCCATCGACACCAGCAACAGGGCGGCCATCTAAGGTTAATTGACCATTAGCATCGGGCACTATTGCACCAGAGCGGGTGTAGCCTTCGCCATCATCGGTCATGACTGAAAACAAGCCAGCGTCATTGATCGCTAGATCTAAGGTTCTGCCAGTAGGATTGAGTGCACCGCTTTGCTGACTGAAACCACTGCTTTGGGTTTGAGCCAATACACGAGTTTGCAAGCTGTTGCCTGTGGCCGCCACGGTCATGGCATTGACGCGTTCAAGATCCGCTTTAAAGCCTGTGGTGTCAGCATTGGCTAAATTGTTCGCGCGAATGGCTTGTGCTTCCATCACTCGGGCTGCGCCAGTCGCTGCGGTATATAGCATTCTGTCCATGAATGATCCCTAGATTGCGTTGAGCAAGGCTTGTTGCATGGTTGAATTGGCATCGAGCACTTTGGCGTTTGACTGATAGTTGCGCTGGGCAGTCATCAAGCTCACCATCTCTGCGGTGGTATCGACATTTGATCCTTCAAGGTAACCAGATGCGACTGAGCCCAGTGTGCCGGTAGTTGGTGTGCCAACGATTGGCTGGCCTGCAGCGTTGGTCGCCGTCCATGCATTATTGCTGACAGGGATAAGCCCATTAGGGTTGTTAAAGTCTGCTAATACAACTTGGCCTTGAAGCTGCTCTTGACCATTGGTGTAAGTACCAAAAAGCATACCGCTTTCATCTAAACGAATACCATTGAGTTCACCAGAGGTATAACCGTTCTGGCTCAAGCTTGAGTTATTGTAGTCAGAAGCATACTGAGTGCTCTTGTCGTAACCCAGTGCTAAATTCAATGTTGATGCACCACCAATAATGGCTGGGTCGGCGATGTTGAGTGTCAGTGAATCGCCACCGGTTAACATACCGTCAGAGTCAAAAGTCAGCTGATGTCCGCCAACAGGAGTCACATCAACGTCATCCATCATGTAGTGCACAGACCAAGTATTGTCGGCTGTTTTGACATAGTACTGGGTAAGCGCATGCTCATTACCGAGTGAGTCATACGCTGCAACAGTGCTCGATGAGTGATAAGTGGCCGCATTGTCAGGATCAAATGGATTAGCGACAGTATCGATGCTATCAACGCGCGCGTCTAAATTTGAGATAAGCCCGATAGTAGAGGTTGCTTTGGCTGGTAGGGCGCCAGCTTCAACTTGTAAGTCGGTAACATTACCGGTCTGCAAGTTGCCTGTAGTACCGACTGAATATCCCTGTAGGCGATTACCCGCAGGATCAGTCACAAAGCCATTTGCATCTTGATTAAACATACCTGCACGGGCGTACATGGTATTGCCATCTTGACTGCTAAGCACAAAGAAACCGTCTCCTTGGATCCCCATATCGAGCTGACGCCCGGTATAAGTTAAGCTGCCACCCATAGAGAAGTTTTGGCTGGTGGACATCACGTTTACACCGCCAGCTTGTCCGCCATTATAGATAGCTGAAAACTCACTGCGCCCGCTGCGAAAGCCGACAGTTGAAGAGTTAGCAATGTTATTACTGATAGTATTTAGATCTTGTGTGGTCGCTTGTAGGCCACTTAACGCAATATTGAAAGACATCGATTAATCCTTTGCTAACAAGTTATGAGACTTCAGAGATTTCAAGCACTGACAGCGTGCCTAGACCATTGCCAAGTTCTGCCATCATCATTCCAGAGGCGCTGACAAAATGTATTTTTTCAATTTCTGCTTTTAGAAACGTATCCGCTGTCGCGGTTTCTTCACCGTTGGTGGTATTGGCGACAATACTGTAATCGCCAGCGGGTAACCCAAGTGCTTCAGGGTCAATCGTAAATGCAATATCGCCTGCTTCTTGCGAGCCCAGAGCAATGGTATGCACCACTTCACCAAACTCATCGACCAGATCGACACTAAGATCTTCTGCGGCGTTGGCCAAAAATACCTTGCCATCGAGCGGTTGATTACCGAGGTTGAATTCAGAGGCGGGAACCATGGCATTTTTACCGACAAGGTGAGCCGATTGCACGATGCCGAGATTTTCCATCTGCACCATTTGTGATGCTTGATTAGAGCGCATCTGCTCTAAGCTTTCGACTTGGGAAAACTGTGCGAGCTGCGTCACGTACTCAGTGCCATCGATAGGGTTAGTTGGGTCTTGGTTCTTGATCTGCGCAATCATCAAGGTCATGAATTCATTCTTGATCGCCGCAGCATCATTGCCGGGAGAGTTCATCACATCGGCAGAGTTGGCAACGTTGCTGTTATTGCTGGCTGAAGTGACATTCATCATTTAGCTCCTAGCTGCAGTAAACCTTGCTGCATAGAGCGAGCGCGGTTCATGACTTCGACACTGGTTTCAAATGAGCGGCTAGCAGCCATCATGTCAGCCATCTCCTCAACGGTGTTAACGTTTGAGTAGGCGACGTAACCTTGTTCATCAGCATAGGGATGATCGGGTTCATAACGTAAATCCAATGGTGCATCGGTTTCGACCACTGCGGAAACTTCAACGTGAGCTCCAGCTACTTGGCCTTCCTGTGTTTGCTTATAAATGGTCGAGAACACAGGTTTCAGTGCGCGAAATGCTTGCTCTGGGCTTTCTGCGGCCGCACCAGCATTGGCCAAGTTACTGGCAACGGTGTTGAGCCTAATGGTTTGTGCATTCATGCCGGCTCCGGCAATCTGATAAATTTCTGAAAATGACATAATGTTGCCTATTGACCTTCGATAGCGGAGCGTAGACCTGAAATTTTCATATTGAGAAATGTCAGACTAGTTTGATAATCCATGGCATTTTGTGAATACCGTGCTTGTTCTTTACCTAGCTCTACCGTGTTTTGATCCGCTGAGGTTTGGTATGGGATACGATAGCTTTCTTGATATTCTCGACTGGCAGGCATTCCAGCGTTGAGCTGGCTCATCATCGCTTTGAAGTCGAGATCACGTGCTTTATAACCAGGAGTTTCGGCATTGGCTAAGTTGCCCGCTAGCATTTTGCTACGCTCGACCCTGAAATCTAATGTTTGCGGATGAATGCCTAATGCGGCTTCGAGGTTGATAGCCATTGCGACTCCTAGTATGGTTAATGCAATTCAGTTATCCCCTATCTATCCAAATAGTGTGCCAAGAGTATTAACTTAGGATTATCAATGCCTTACTTGTTTTTGTTGTTAGTAAACGGAACCTACATTTCCTGTTTCCTCCTCATCTTTTCCTGTTTACTTCCGCAGCATGTTATAGCGCAAGAGGCGATAACAGCGCCGATACAGATCGAGCAACAACTCAGCCAACGCCTCACTAATGAGCTTGAGGAATGGCAACTGCAGGCAGGTCTGTTGCAGGTTGATAGCAAGATTAAAGTTAAGCTGGCATCGGGCGCCAATAAGCTTAAATCCTGCCAGACAACATTAGTGATAGAAGGTGGGAGTGCGGTGCCGCTTGGTAATGTGCAGCGCAAGGTGAGCTGCCAACAACCAAGGTGGAGCCTCTATGTTAGAGCAGGAGTTAAAGTAAGCGCCCGCTTACCTGTTGCCAAGCGAGCAATTAAGCGTGGCGAACATATTTTGGCCGCCGATATTGAGTGGCAGCTGGTCAAACTGTCTGTTTCAGATCGAGATTTGGTTACCGATATAGACCAGATAGTGGGTCAGCAAGTGGTGCGTAAACTACGTCGCCATCGAGTAATCAAAGCCCAACAACTGGGTAAGCCTCAATGGGTCAATATTGGTGATAAGGTTATTATCGAGGCGCGCAGTAATGGCTTCTACGCCAATATGCCTGGTGAGGCATTGGAGGCGGGCGGTGAGGGGGAAGCCATTCGAGTGCGTAACTTGAGTTCTGGCAAAGTCATCTCCGCTTATCCTATCGCTAAAGGGCGGGTCGCTACCCTGTTTTGAAGGCCGCTTATGCTCGCATTTTACCTTAGCGCAAGATATCTGCGTTTTGGTTAAAAAAAACTCCAGTTTTCACTTCAGAATTGCACTTTGTCAGTCGCTTTACTTCCTATAGTGGGCGTATATGAAGGCGAGCCAGATGGAAATTAACAAAATTAATAGTGCAATGAGCACTGAAATGGGCACCAGTAAGAGCAACAGAGGTACTGTCCAGCCTTTAAAGCCAAGTTCTGATGTTGCAAAGGCTGCAGCGGTAGTCAGCGATGATTGTAAGCTTATTGCTCATGCAAAATCACGGCTTGAGCAACTACCCGATGTAGACATGGATAAAGTGGCAGAAGTCAGACAAAGTCTGATTGACGGTAAGTTTGATCTCAACCTTGATAAAGTTGCAGACGCAATGGTGCTGCAGCATGGTTGAGCCAATCAGCAAGAGTGCTAAGCGAGAAACCATTCAGGGTATCGTTCGTGGGATCCGCCAAGATATCGATGGCTACAAGCAGCTAAAAAGCTTATTGAAGCGTCAGCGAGAGTTGATGCAGCGTCGAGATAATCAAGGTTTGCATCATCATAACGAACACCAATCTAATTTATGTAATAGCTTGATGATAAAAGCGGCTGAACGTAAAAAAATGCTTGAATTATTAGGTTTTCAAGGCAGTGCTAGTGGCATGCGTTCTTTGATTGAACGTTTACCAGAATCATCCTCAGAACAAGTGGCAATGCTGTGGAATAATCTGGTTTCTTTAGTTAAAGAGAGCAAGCAAGTGAATGAGGCGAATGGCAAATTACTAGTCGGACAACAAGAGGTAATTAATCAATTGCTGCAACGTGATCAGCAGCCTTCAGTCGACTATGGCGAAAAACGATAGTTTATCGTGAGTCAATACCTGCTGACTTTTTTGGACAACAGCGAGTCATCACCAAGAGCTCAAAGGTAGGTCAAGAGAATGTATCGCAATCATGTGCATTTCACCTGCCTTGAGCTTTTGCAAGCCGCCGTAACTATATCCCTATAGGCGCTACTAAATCATCCATGATTTAGAAGCTTGCACAGCTCAAAGCCAGTGAGTAGCTAGTATTAGATCCAAACTCGTGATTGGACATAAATGAGTTATCACCAAGAGTTTAAAGGTCAGTCAAGAGAACGTATTGCAGTCATATGTCATTCACCTGCATTAAGCTTTTGCAAGCCGCCGTGAATATATCCCTATAGGCTCTGCTAAATCATCCATGATTTAGAAGCTTGCACAGCCCGCTGCAGATGAATAGTTAGCATGTAGTCGTTAACTCGTTTTTGGACATTAATGACTCATCACCAAGAGTTTAAAGGTCAGTCAAGAGAACGTATTACAGTCATATGTAATTCACCTGCCTTGAGCTTTTGCAAGCCGCCGTGAATATATCCCTAT
>NZ_JBFRIY010000010.1:0-41597 GCF_041468565.1 Shewanella sp. 10N.286.54.B9 | reverse complement strand
GATGCAGAAGGTAGAGCGAAGCAGGATGCTAGAGCCGAGAATAACTATTAGCTACAACCCACGTGCTTGTCTAAAGTGATTTAAATTCCCGCTGAATGGTCAACTCTTTAATGGAATTGGTATTAGTAAATAATACAACTACTTATTATGCAGTTAAATTAGGCTTTTATCTCCACATTTTGGCGAATAGTGAATATTTTTGATAATGATATAGGCTTTTCCTATCTCCGATTTCATAGAGATAGAATGTTGGTAGGGATGATCAAACAACTAAGGTGAGATCCCTTTAAGTAGCCCACCGCACAACCATGCCATGTAAGTAGCAGTCGCATAACCAAATACTGAAAAAAGTACCGCCACCGGAGCAAAGCTCTTGTGGTATGCCATGGCGACTACCGGTGATGATGCTGCGCCGCCTAGGTTACATTGGCTCGCAATGGCCATATAAGCGACTGGCGCTCGCATTAAGACCCCAGCAACGACAACAAATATTACGTGGATCAACAACCAAACAGCACCGAGCATAAAATAGATAGGAAAGTCAGCAATCGCAGTGATATCCATCTGCAAACCCATTATCGCAATCAACAGGTACAACATCACCGTAGAGACCTTTGACGCGCCTACCTGCTCTAGGTTTCTCGCCTTAGTATAGGACAATAGTAAGCTAGTCAGTGATACCACGACCACTATCCAGAAAAACTCTGAGGTAAAACTAAAGCGAGCCGATCCTGGATAATTAGCTTCGAAGTATGGCACTAAAATATCAGCAACTCCGTGTCCTAAACCCATAACAGCAAACGCCACAGCAAAAATAGCCATATAATCGTTAAGCGTTGGGAGCTGCTTTTTACTGGCAGATAAATGCATTGCCGATTGCTGTAGCCCTTCTAACTGGCGAGTATCTGCTTTGAGCTTACGGTCAATCACCTTGCAATGATTGGCGCAAAAAAGCAGAAACGACATCCAAAAAGCCGAAAAAACCACGTTTACAGTAATCATTACTGAGAAAACATCATCGCCAACTTGATAAATTTCTTTCATGGCAAGTTGATTGGCAGTGCCCCCGACCCAGTTACCCGCTAAGGTAGCCATGCCTTTCCATGCGGCATTGGCGCCCTCCCAAGGTACGCTGTCAGGTGAAATATTAGCAAGCAACAGCAATGCGACTGGCCCGCCAATAATAACGCCTAAACCACCCACCAGGAAAAGGATTATAAGCTTGGGGCCTTGCTGTAAAATCGCCTTTATGTCGACACTAATAATTAGCAGACAGAGACAAGCTGGCATGATGTAACGTGACGCTATTGTGGCCAATTGGCTATTTGAAGTATCAATAATCGCAAATGTATTAAATAGCGAAGGCAGGAAATAACACATTACCATCACAGGAATAAACTGATATAACTTGCGCCAAAAAGCCTGAGGCAATTGACTGGTGTAAAATACCAGTCCCAAAATACCAGCAACTAAACCAAAAAGTATGGGATCCGATGAAATCAAAATAAGCGGCGCCTATTGGGCATAACAAAAATCAAGAAACTTTGTTGCAAGCTCTGAAAGCGGTTCGTTTTCATGCACTATAGACCAATAATTGCGGCTATGATCCCACCCTTCCAGCTCCAGTCTAACCAGTTCACCTCGCTCAACCTCCTCCACAACAGCTAACCAAGGCAAAACACTCACACCGATCCCTGTTCCAATCGCTCGTTTTATAGCGCCCATGGTTGTCATCGTGAGCTCTTGTTCAATATTGATTTTGGCACTCTTCAGTAACTGTATCGCCCGAACTCTTGAGATTGACGTTGGTTGCGCTAGCACCCACAGCTCCTTTGATAAGCTTGCCGCACTCGGTTTTATCGTAGAAATCGGGTTAGTTGCACCAACAACGATACAAATATCATCCTTAAGCCATTGTTGAGTCTGTAGGTTTTTACTCGCTGGTTTTGCGTCAATAAAACCTAAGTCGAGCTCCCTTTCGCTCACCATTTTCTCAATAACCGCGCTATCTTCAACCACTAGCTTGATATCGACTAAAGGGTTGTCTTTTTTGAACAGCGGAATTTTACGCGATAACACATAATTACCTGCAGTTTTACTGCTACCCACCTTTAGTGAGCCTCTAACACCATTGTTTTTTTCAGTAAAAAGTTGCTCTAACTGCATCCCTTTTGAAAGCATGTCGTTGGCGTAAGGTAAAATAACAGCACCATTATCGTTAATCACTAACCCATGACTATTACGGTCAAACAGCCGGCTTTCAAGCGAGCATTCTAGATCTTTCAGTGCCATACTGACCGCTGGAACAGACATATGTAATGCTTTGGCCGCTTTAGAGATCTGGCCACTATTGTGAATAGCCTTAAAAATACTTAGCTGCTTTAGGGTTATTCTCATCATCGCTACCAGGGTAAGAATTTCGATTAATTATATCTGAAGCTAATATGAATACCCGATTAATCAAAAAACATAGATAAGATTTGCTAAGCAGTTAAAGCTTCATGCTAATTATTTGACCTAGAACTGCCAGCATTACAAGACTATGCTGACAGCGAGTTCATCTATTTAAAAATCATATCGAATACTGATACTCGCAACATTATCATCTGCTAACTTAATGACAGGGCCTGCGTTTGCGACGCGGTATTCACCACTGTACTTAGCATAATGAGCATACACTGTCGTTGTTTTTGAAAGTTTATAATCAGCTCCTACAACTAATGAATCAATATCGACATCAGTGGCTTGTTTATAATCATTAGAACTTGCTGCGCTATTTTTAAAATACTTGCCAAACCCAGCCTTATCCTTGCCATATTCAGCCTTTAGATTCACACCATTTAAATTATAAACAGCCGCCAAAAAGTATGAATCACCTTCTTTATCACTATAGCTTTGGCTTTGAGTGTTCTGAAATAACCCTGCCAATTTAAGCTGAGCCACTTTAACTTGTGCCACAGCGCGGTAAGCATCTACTCCGCCAACGGTATTATATGCAGCAGATAGGTAATAGTTAGTTTTCTTTAATTTTTTGTCTCCCGCAACTAGGCTTAATGCATATTGAGTCTCGTCATTATCTTCATAATTATCATCCATTAAGTAGGTCGCATTAACATTAAATGCTCCAAAAACTTTAGGTGAGTAATAAGTAAAACCATCGCCTCGCCTAACTTGTCCAGCTATCATTCTGTTATAAGCTGCGTTAGTTAAAGCAAAGGTTTCAGCCTTTCCTTTAGATGTTTTGAAAACGGTATCATTACGACCAACTAAGGCAGTACCTAGATTAGACTTAATCCCTAAGTATGTGTTTCTCGGTGTGAAAACATCATCATTATCGGTTGCACTATGTACTTGAACTTCCATTTTATATAGTAATTCAATGTCATTTGTTAGTTGTTCACTACCTTTCAAGCCCAATTTTGAAAAGTTGTTTTCAATCACCGTTCCAGACTTTTTATTTTGCGTAGTACTACCGTTATCTGAATGTGTAATAGAGAAATCAAGTCGCCCATAAACTTCAGGCCCATCAGCTAACGCAGAAAAAGAACAGCTTGACACAACAGATATGACAGCGAGAGATAAAAAAGAGCGTTTCATAATAATGCCTTTATAAATATAGTTATTAACAAATAAACTGTGACTTTGTTAACGCACATATTATTTAAGCAACAAACTCAATAACTTTAACCAGCTCACAATCGACTCAGATAAATGGCATCTTAAGTAAAACTTAAACTCTCTTAATAATTACTTATACAGATTTTTAACATGATGTAGATCTAGGTTTTATTTCACTCACCTGATTAACCTATTTGCAAATCACAGCGCGACTAAAAACTGCTGAATAATATGATCGTAAGGAATAAATGATGAGATTAACAAAGATTGCTTCACTGATGACGGTATTACTTCTAACCTCTGGCGCAGCCATCGCTAACGGCGATAACTTAGCTTCATTTCACACTGATATGGGCGGTTGTGACTCATGTCATGTCGCCGAGAAAATGAAAGATATCAAATCGAGTATGACAGATAGCCAAACTCACGAAAATGAGCAATGTCGTTCATGCCACGGTACATACGAAGAACTTGCTAATGACAAACTTGAATTTGATCCGCACACCTCGCATTTAGGCGATATCAACTGTACCTCGTGTCACTCCGGTCACGCAAAAGCGGAATTGACCTGTAATAATTGCCATAATTTTGAAATGGAAATGCCATTTGCTGCAGCAAAGGCTAAAAAAAGATGGGATGCAGGCTGGGATCAAGACAAGATCCAAAAAGCCATTGATAAAGGCCCAATCGAAACCGTCGATGTGATTGTCGTAGGTGGCGGTTCTGCGGGTTTTAATGCCGCAATTTCGGCACAAGCCGCTGGAGCAAAAGTGGTTTTATTTGAAAAAGCCGCTTATACCGGTGGTAACTCAATGCTAGCAGCTGGTGGTATTAACGCCGTAGGGACCCCGCAGCAAAAGAAAAAGGGCATTGAAGATAAAGTAGAGTGGTACGCTGAAGATGCAATGAAAGGTGGACGTTACCAAAATGATGAAAAGCTCGTACAAATACTAGCAGAAGAATCAGCCGATGCAGTTAAGTGGTTAGAATCACTAGGGGCGAATATGGATGACCTGAAACGCTCTGGCGGGGCTCGAGTAGAGCGTACTCACCGTCCATCAGGCGGTGCTTCAGTAGGGCCTCATATCATCGACACACTTCGTAAAGCTGCTATTTCTCGGGATATTCCAGTTAGAGTTAATTCTCGAGTAGAAAAAATTGTCCTTAATGACGACAAGTCTATCGCTGGCGTAGTGGTGCACGGACGCCACAGCGGCTATAACATGGTCGCGGCAGATTCTGTAGTATTAGCCACTGGCGGCTACGGTATGAATAAGCAGATGATCGCTTACTACCGTCCAACCATGAAAGACATGACAAGCTCTAACAATGTCACAGCGACTGGTGATGGCATTACTTTAGCGAAAGAAATTGGCGCATCGATGACGGATATTGACTGGGTTCAAGCACACCCGACTATTGGTAAAGACAGTCGTATCTTAATCTCAGAAACGGTTCGAGGTGTAGGCGCTATCATGGTTAACACTGATGGCCAACGCTTCATTAGTGAGTTGACCACACGAGATCGAGCATCTGATGCGATCCTAAAACAAAAAGACCAGTACGCTTGGTTGGTATTCGATGAGCAACTGATTGAGAAAAAGAAGATGGTTCGCGGATATGAGCACTTAGGTATGCTAAGTAAAGCAAATACAGTAGAAGAATTGGCAAAAATAACCGGCATGAGTCAACTAGCTAAAACCGCTAGCGACTATAATCAGTATCAAGCAAGCGGCGAAGACAAAGCCTTTGGCCGTGAAGATATGCCACTTAACCTAAGCAAACCTCCATTTTATGCAGTAAAAGTGGCACCTGGTATTCATCACACTATGGGTGGTGTTGCCGTCGACACAGATGCCAATGTGCTAAACCTACAAAGCTGGAAAATGTCAGGTTTATACGCTGCAGGCGAAGTAACCGGTGGCCTTCATGGATTCAACCGTCTTGGTGGTAATGCAATTGCTGAAACAGTGGTATTTGGGCGTAAGGCTGGAGAAAATGCCGCCAAGCATGCTCTCGCTAAGTAACATCATTTCAGTCGTGTAGGCTGAGACTATCCCCGCATAACAAAAGGCCAAACCTAAACAACTTGGCCTTTTCTATTAACAACAATAATCGTTATTTACAAACCATAACTGTAACTAGAACCAAGCCCTAACGGCAAGCCAATTGACCAGTACAACAGCAACCAAGCACTCCAAATTGCCATCAACGCTAAACTAAACGGCAACATCATCGAGATGAGCGTACCAATACCGATATTTTTCACATAGCGCTGACAATACACCACCACTAATGGGAAGTACGGCATCAAGGGGGTAATAATATTCGAGCTTGAATCTCCAACCCTATACGCCGCTTGAGACAAGTCTGGACTAATATTTAGCTGCATCAACATTGGTACTAAAACAGGCCCGATTAACGCCCACTTAGCTGATGATGAACCTACGAATAAGTTAACAAAGCCAACGAGGATTATCATTCCCACCACAGTGACTTCGGCTGGTAAGTTTAATGCTTTAAGGCCGCTCGCGCCCTCAACAGCAATTAATGCCCCTAGATTAGATGCCGAGAATGCAGCGACAAACTGGGCACAGAAAAATGCCATCACAATATAATGCGACATACCGCTCATCGACTTAGACATCGCCTGAACCACATCGCTAGAGTTCTTAAAACTACCAGTTATATAGCCGTATACTAGACCCGGTAACATGAAGAAAATAAAGATTAACGGCACAATCGATTGCATTAACGGTGCACTAAAGCTGGTAAGTGAACCATTACTATCTCTAAGTGTGGAGTTCTCTGGAAAAGTCAAAGAGAAGAAACCTACAATGGCAATTAACATCACCAGCGATGCACTTCTAAATGCTTTCATCTCCGTCGGTGTCACCTCATCCATCGCAGGCAGATCAACTTCATCACGATTAACTTTGTGAGTACGATTAAGTCTAGGCTCAAGAACTTTATCGGTTAACCACCAAATAAGCAGCGTAATAGGAATACAAGATGAAGCAGCAAAAAACCAGTTATTCAGCGGGTTAACGCTAATGCTTGGATCAACAATTTGCGCTGCTGATTGCGTAAAGCTCTGCAGCAGAGGATCAATACCGGATGGAATAAAGTTGGCGCAGAAACCACCAGATACCCCAGCAAAAGCGGCAGCAATACCCGCTAATGGGTGGCGCCCCACCGTGAAGAAGATAACACCTGCAAGCGGGATCACCACCACATAGCCTGCATCCGTTGCGGTATGAGAGATTATGCCGACCAACACAACAGCGGGAGTAAGTAACTTTGCAGGGGTCACTTTCAGCATCTGCTTCAGTGCAGTATTGATGAAACCTGAATGCTCCGCGACTCCAACACCTAACATAGCAACTAACACCACACCTAAGGGCGCAAACGCGGTAAAGGTGGTAACCATCGAGGTTAGAAAGTGAGTAAGCGCTTCTGCACTAAGCAAGTTATTAACCACTATCGGGCTATCGGTACGCGGGTCAATCGCATCAAAACTAACACCCGACAATAAGGCTGATAAGCCCCATACTGCAAACATCAATATTAAAAATAACATCGCAGGGTCAGGTAATTTATTACCGACACGCTCAATGCCATCAAGCGCTTTACCCAACATTCCTTGCGGCCCTTCCTCAGCAAGTGCCTGTTTATCTGCTTTCATCATTCAACCTATTTGTATTTAGCCAAATCATCGAGATCGATAAATCTCCTTAGAGTTATCGAACTCGTGCTTTTTTTATAACCTAACAGGATAAAGCTTAAGTCTGTAGTCAAACTTAAAAGTAGCAATTAAATGACGAATAAGGGATGAGTCAAGACTGAATGAAACAGGATTTTTTAGTTATAAAAAAAGCCCCGAGTCATCAACACAGGGCTTTTATAGCGAGACAACTTACTCGCTGATATCTATAAACTTATTTACTGGTGTCAATCGGGTCAAACGACTTAACTAAATCATCTACCGCTTTCATTTGGCTTAAGTAGTTCTCTAACTGATGCAAAGGCAATGCACAAGGACCGTCACATTTAGCATTATCAGGATCTGGGTGAGCTTCGATAAACAGTCCCGCCAAGCCCAATGCCATACCACTACGAGCAAGCTCTGTGGCTTGAGCGCGTCGACCACCTGCGCTATCGCTACGCCCACCTGGTTTTTGCAGCGCGTGAGTCGCATCAAAAATAACCGGGTAGCCCGATTGCTTCATCTCATCCATACCCAGCATATCAACCACTAAGTTGTTATAGCCAAAGCTTGAACCACGTTCGCACAAGATGATCTCGTCATTACCCGCCTCATTAAACTTACTAATGATATGACGCATTTCGTGTGGTGCAAGGAACTGCGGCTTTTTCACGTTAATAATTGCGCCAGTTTTAGCCATTGCCACGACTAAATCTGTTTGACGTGCTAAGAACGCCGGCAGCTGGATAATATCAACCACTTCAGCCACTGGTGCACACTGATGCACTTCATGAACATCGGTGATCAACGGTAGATTGAAGGTTGACTTAATCTCTTCAAAAATCTTCAACCCCTCTTCCATACCAGGACCACGATAGGAATTAACAGAAGAGCGGTTTGCCTTATCGAACGATGCTTTGAATACGTAAGGGATCCCCAGTTTTTGAGTCACTTCAGCGTAAGTCTCGGCAATCTGCATTGCAAGATCGCGTGACTCAAGCACATTCATACCACCAAACAACACAAAAGGTTTGTCATTAGCGATTTCAATCGAACCTAAATTAATGGTTTTATTGCTCATCAATCTCTTCTCTCTATCTGAGCCAAGATGACTGTCTTGGCATTATTCAAAATAAGTTTTGCTTTACGAGTCTAGCTCGCAACTAGTTGCAATATTTGGCCACACATCCACGCCATATAAGTGCCTAAAGCATAGCCCAACACAGCCAGAAGCACACCTACTGGCGCCAGCGCAGGATGGAAAGCTGCAGCGACAACAGGTGCAGATGCCGCACCACCAACATTTGCTTGGCTGCCCACCGCCATATAAAACAGCGGCGCTTTTATCAATTTAGCCACAATTAACATAAAGCTTGCATGGATCAGCATCCAAATCATACCAATAGCAAAGTACCAAAGGTTATCAGCATCGAACAATTTTGAGACATCCATGTGCAAACCAATGGTCGCGACCAGGATATACAGGAAAACCGTGGCGACTTTTGATGCACCAGCGGCTTCTAGATGTCGTACAGGGCTGAACGACATCGCTAAACCAATCGTGGTTACCGTGACAATCAACCAGAAGAATTTAGACGTTAAGCTGTAATCGCGAGTCCAAGGGTAGTTCGCTTCAAAAAATGGCCCTAAGAAGTCGGCGACCACATGGGCAAGACCGGTAATACCAAATCCAATCGCTGCAATCATCATCAGGTCATTTAGGCTTGGGATGCGTGCATTCTCTGCGTGATATTTCTCTACCTTGTCTTTTAATGCTTCTAGAGCCGATGTGTCTGCGCCAGTCTTAGCATCAATCTGTTTCGCTTTAGAGGCCATAAACAGCAGCACTGCCATCCAAATATTGGCCACGATAACGTCAACCGTCACCATGATAGAAAAGATATCGCCACCCGCTTCATAGATCTCTTTCATCGCCGCTTGGTTAGCGCCGCCACCAATCCAACTTCCAGCCAGCGTAGTCATTCCGCGCCATACAGCCTCAGGCCCAGTGACACCAAGCACTTCTGGGTTGATACTCGATATGATCAATAACGCAATTGGACCGCCAATCACAATACCGACAGTACCGGTTAAAAACATAATTATCGCTTTTGGACCGAGCGATAAAATCGCTTTCAAATCGACACTTAAAATAAGTAACACTAAACAAGCGGGAAGTAGGTAACGCGAGGCGACAAAATACAGCTTCGAGCTATCACCATCGATAATATTGAAGGTATTGAGCAATGACGGTAAAAAATAACACATTAACAATGCTGGAATGAAAGTAT
This sequence comes from Shewanella sp. 10N.286.54.B9, assembly GCF_041468565.1. Classification (NCBI taxonomy): domain Bacteria; kingdom Pseudomonadati; phylum Pseudomonadota; class Gammaproteobacteria; order Alteromonadales; family Shewanellaceae; genus Shewanella; species Shewanella sp. 10N.286.54.B9. Next base: position 31,982 of record NZ_JBFRIY010000010.1, on the reverse strand, counting down.
AAAACTTCTTCCAGAATTGATGGCTACTGTTACTGGTGTAAAATACAAAACCCAGCACAACCGCTAATATGCCAAGCGCTGTGGCATCATTGGTGACCAATGCACTACTGATCGAATCGGAACTACTCATTTTAGCCTATCCCCCTGATAGTGGCTGTATTATAAATAACAATACTTTGCCTAATTATTATTCTTGCTCTTCAATTTGTTGTTTTAGTAATGGTGTATTTGTACACTCTAATACTGATAGTGGTGTAACGAAAAAAGAGCCATTCGGCTCTTTTTTTTACGCTTAATGGAACGTTTCAACGTCCTCTTTAAGCTCTTTCAATTGCATCTTTACCAGCTCAATGACAGGGTCATGTGGACTGTTATCGACAAAATGTTTTAAATCAGCCGTCGCGACACTAATACAACCCAACTGCTGTGCAATAAAGGCTCGTTCGCGGTTGAGGTTGAGATCTTCCGGGTGCCATTGCAGCAGCAAATTACAGCACTCCATCGCAGGCTCAAATTTGTGCGCAACAATACTGCCCGCCTTCATCTCATGGATCATGCGTGACACTATGCGCTTTACTGATGCTGGTTTTAGGTAGCTTGGTTTAAATGCGGCAGCATTACCTAACTCACCACGTACTAATATATGCAATTGATGCTTGCTTAACTCATTGCCCGTTAGCGGATCAATATAGCGAATATCATCGTCAATTTGGCTCAAAAGTACTGTTTGCCCAGGTAAAAGCAATAGCTCTAATTTAAGATCTAATTGCTTGGCCAACAACATCAACACAGTGGCTAACGTGGTGCTATTGCCCTGTTTCGATGTCATGCACTTACCAAGATCTGCCGCTTCCGCACTGTAATAAGCTTCACGCGCACAGAAACCCAAGTCATTGTAAAACCAGTTCAGTAATGCTTTTAATCGGTCATGTCTGTCGACCACATAAAAGCTCAATACCGAGCCAGCCAGCTCCAGCCAAGCCCAATTAGCATTTTTTACTTTAGAAAAGCCCAGATGCTGTGCAACATCAAGGGCTGTTTCTGGTAATTGAATAGAATCGTTAAGTTTCAAGTGAGTCTTCAACCTAATAAAACTGCTTGCTTAAACACAGCCAGTTTCGCGGCGTAAACCACCCAACCAAGTGCACCCAATGCGGCAAATACTTTAAATAATTTATTACGATTAGCCTTAAGAGCGATAGTCGCTAGAAGGATATAAGCAACCACAGCACTTAGTTTTTCTGTCATCCAAGGGTCAACAAATGGATACTGTTTAATAGAAAAACACAAAATCAAACCGGATAGCAGCAGGAAGGTATCGATAACGTGCGGCGCAATTTTAACGAACTTTTCGTCCATTATCGGTGACTGACGTAAATGAAGCGAAAAACGCACAATAAAAAACAGCACACTTAACGCAACAAACGTCATGTGTGTATGCTTAAACACAGGGTATAAACTATAAAAAGTTTCCATGATTTTAGGTCTTTTAGCCGACAAAGGCGCTAGTGTACCCGATCCCCTTAACCATAACCAATATCAGCGAATAGTATTGAGTAAGAGTGGGCAAAATTTAACCTTTGCATTGATATGGTAACGCCTTTAGATGGAAGCGAACTGGTGATGCACCATCATTATTACTCTTGTACCGCTCTGCTCTTAACTGCCTCAGTGCTTTGTTGCCCCAAATCTAGCAATGGCTTCCACTGACTCTATTTCAATAGAGTCTATGTAATACCAATCAATGTAACGATTTGATCTAACGTGGGGGATTTTCATGAACTAAATCAAGGCGAGCGAATTCAAAACGCTGTCGGCAAATGGTGGGATTTGAGCTAATCGTTATTCTCGACTCAGGCATCCCCGGTTATTGCTCCATGTATGACTCTCGATAATTGCTCCTGCATTATTCTATCTTCAACCATCCTTGGTCTCGTACCTCCGAAATCTGACTGCCAAAGAAGGCGGAAATGTCTCATTTTGTATGGAACAAAATAGAGCATTTAGTCGTATATCCAAATCCCATAGCGAAGCAAACGGCGTTTTGCCCATTTTTTGACTTCAGCCGTACTACGTCTGAACGGGTCAAATACTTAATGCAATTGGTATAATGCAACTGCAATTATTGAGAGAAACGCAGGAGCATTTAATAGCCTATGATCATAGCCGCTAAACTCTCACTACTAATCAAATATGTATACTGATTAGTAGCAGAACAATAGGTTAGTTCTTTTCCAGCAAACCCAGCTCGTCCTTAGCGATTCGGCTCCAGCTCAATCTAGCTAAAACGACGAGATCGATAATATTTTTCTAGCATGCCAAGTGAGAATTCCGTCCAAAGTTGCACGTAAACTATATGTTTGCTCATAATATGCAAAATCTTTTACAAAGAGAAAAGCCCCCTCAAAACCCACTTTCCCACACCTACCCTATCGACACACAAAAGCAATAAAATCAACAGCTTAGCCACATAATAACCATCTAAAACAATACCTGCATACCGTAAGCTTCTAATTAACCAAATGATCGCTTTGAAAGAAACCTGCATCAATTAATTGCATATTGTATATCCTTTAGTGTTAAGATGAATAAAATTCAGACCCCCCTTATGGAAATGTTGTCTCAATTTGCAACAGCGGACTTCTGGACGTCTAGATGTTCACTGTGTTAGTCTATTTCATCGCAATAAAAATGAATTCAAGAGCAACATGAGAAAACTTCATGTGAGGATAAAATGATAGAGCTTAGACATTTACGTACATTAGTCGCCTTAAAGGAAAGCGGAAGTCTCGCAGGTGCTGCGAAAAAGCGCTTTGTCACACAATCGGCACTTTCTCATCAGATCAAGGAACTTGAAACTAGGATTAATTCAGCTATTTTTGTGCGAAAGAGTAAGCCGCTATCTTTCACTCAAGAAGGTTCAAGATTGTTAAACCTTGCTGAAGACATTTTACCTAAGGTTATAGAGACTGAATTTGACCTAAAAAAAGGCCTTGAAGAGGGTGATAATAAGCTTGGAGTCGGAATTGAATGCCACAGTTGTTTCCGCTGGCTAATGCCAGTTATGGAGCAATTTAGACAAGAATATCCCCAAGCAGATCTTGACCTTTCAAGCCGCCATCTATTTGATTCACTGAATGCTCTTGAGTTGGGCGAACTCGATGTGGTGCTAACGTCAGATCCTGTTCCAGGGCAAGCTATCGCTTATCAACATCTTTTTGACTTTGAAGTACGCCTCGTTGTGGCCAGTGATCATCCGCTTGCCAATGAAGAATTTGTAACCCCAAAACAGCTCGAAAACTTGTCCATTTTAAGCTACCCAGTATCATTAGAGCGTTTAGATATTTATCGCCACTTCATGGAGCCAGCGGGTATTCAAGCCGGCGCTGTAATTAAGTGTGATCTCACCATGATGCTGCTGCAACGTATTGCCTGTAAAGACGGCATAGCTGCATTACCTAATTGGTCAATCAGTGAAAGCCACGGTCTAAATCTAGTCAGTATTAAGCTCGGGCCTGATGGACTTAGAAGACCACTGTTTGGCGCCTACCGCAGAAACGGTTCAAATGCTCGTTTAGCCCAGCATTGGTTAGAAATGGTTGCTAAAGAAGGGGTTGAAAAGCAAAAGCTCAAATAGAACGACTTGCTCACCAATCAATCGATATAAAAAAGCCTGCTAAATGCAGGCTTTTTATTAACTCTATAGTGGTCTTAATAGGAGGTTTCGTTTAGCTAGCGTTCGTCTAAGTACTAAACCTGGCGACGATGCGTTATGAGTTTGTCGCAAATTATGAGCAATCAAAAATTCATCACGTAGCTCATCATCTAACCCTAGAGACTCAAAAGCTTCCATAGTCAGTGTTTGCTGCTGGTTTTCAAGAATACCTTTAAGCACACTCAGTGAATAAGGCTTTTCCGTTTCACTATTTAGGTATGCAAAGGCAGTCAGTGCAATGATGTCTCCAAAAACACTAAATAGCGCCAGTGTTTGCACTTCATCAGGGCTGATATCAAAACTATCCATTTTGTACAGTGTATCGACCGCATCAGTTGCTACAGCTTCTGTTAATGCCCAGTAACCGTGAACTAGCTTTTTATAAGGCTCTTTCAACTCATCGAGTCTTTCTTTCAAATAAAAAGTAAACGCATAGCGGTAAATATTCACCTGTCCAAGCCTGACTAAAGCATCCTTCAATGAACGATTCTTAGTCGATTGCGCCGAGATTTGATTTGCCGTGCTACTGCGCCACAATAAATGAGCTGATAGCGCGGGATCTGTCGAGACTATGTCAATGACATTTCGAATATCACCATCGGCTATGATGGCTTTTTTTAACGGGATAAGTATCCCTCTACGGCCAATTACCTGCTCTTCATTGCCGATAATAGCGCGTACTTGAGTAAATACCTGCTGCTCAAGATCTGTCATTTGAAACGTTAAACCTTTTATTATATTTATATATATGCTCAATCAGTCAAGGGCTCTTAACGATCAGCATTTGGAGCCAAGCTCTCTGCCCCTAGCTTAGCAAGTTTTAGCCATTTTTTGCGTATTAAATTTAGTTTAGTGAATAAATCTGTGATTCCAATAACAATCCAAATAAAGACTGTGTCAAAGGCATAAATCCCAGAAAACTGGCTAAGTAAGCCTTAATAATTAGTGAGTTCATGGGCTTAACAGTATTTCCAAGCCAACAACCAAGGATCAAGTTCACTATTTTGGCTATTTTTCAGCTGATAATACGCAATATCGCTACATCATTCTCGCGTTAAACGCTGTCTATATGATGATTAATAGCTTCAGCTAATACCCGGTAACCGCTGTCATTGAGATGAATGCTATCAGATTTTTTACTCGGACTGCCTAGCAGTTCACTAACCGTCTCTTCCAATAAGACTAGTTGGTACTCCTCCGCTAGCTCTGCATAGATAGGTGAAGGGGTAAGAAATAGGCTTTTCTTTGGCACTGCGATTAATAGTACTGTAACTCTTTGAGATTGCGCCAGTTCAATCATTGCTGCCAAATTACGTTTAGTCTCAGCCAGAGGATGGTTTCTTAGAAAATCATTGCCCCCTTCAAGTAAAATAAGCAGCTCGGGAGAATGTTTCGCTAATATCCCTGGTAATCTCTTCAGCCCTTTACTGGTTGTTTCTCCAGATATACCCGCATTGATGACGGTTAATTGAGTCATCTCAGCGAGTTGGGCAGGATAATCAGCCCCTTTGCTAGCTCCAACACCGGCGGTTAAGCTATCCCCAAAAGCGACAATGGTGGCGCCTGATGGCAACAATGGCATCCGTACATCTTGGCAAGATTGTAGTAGGAGTATAAAAGGTAATAAAAGCAGTAAACGAAAATTCATATCTGAAACGCACCCAAATTAAAAGATACTAATGGCTAGCATAATGGCTATTCCAGTTAAAATGAATGCTTAATTAGCTAGTCCAAAGGTTATTCACCCACTGGCATTCTAGGTTTCATTACAGTTCTACACTGTAAGCACAAAAAAATCGCTGATGCATCACAGCAGCGATTGTTTATTGCTTTAATTAAGCCTGATTCTATTTGCTGGTTTTCGCTTTACGCAAATAAGGAATAACGAGTAGCGCTACCCCCACTAACAAAAATGGAATACTCAACAACTGTCCTGCACTGAAAGTCCATGTATCTGCGTAAACAGCCTGCTTAACTTTCACCATTTCAATCACAAAGCGTGAACTAAACACTAAAACTAAGAACAATCCAAAAATGGCACCATGTTTCTGCTTCATCTCTGTCATTCTATAGATGCACCATAGCAAGGCGAAAATTGACAAGTAAGCGATAGCTTCGTAAAGCTGCGCTGGATGACGCGGTAACATATCAATTCTTTCAAAGATAATGCCCCATGGCTGATCGGTCGGTAACCCAAGAATCTCTGAGTTAACGAAATTTGCCATCCGCACAAAGAAACCAAAGATAGCAGTGGCAATAGCCAAACGGTCAAGCAAGAATAAAAATGGCAGCTTCACCTGACGCTGATAGTAATAGAGCGCTAAAATAGCACCCAGTCCGCCGCCATGGCTGGCAAGCCCTCCTTCCCAGATAGCAAAAATCTTTAGCGGATGGCTAAAGTAATAAGCCGGATCGTAGAATAGACAATGTGCTAGACGCGCACCGACAATAATACCGACTACGCAATACATCAGTAAATTATCTAGCGACTCTACCGGCAAGTTTTCCCTAACATAAATACGCTTCATCACCTGAAAGCCAGAGGCGATAGCCAGTGCAAACAATATGCCGTACCAATGTACTTTAAGCCCCATAAAGCTGATCGCTACAGGGTCTACATTCCAAATCATGTGGTCCAAATCTAACCTTCCAATGTTATGCTTTTAAATCAAAATATTCGAATCTATTGCGCAGTTTTACGCTGCAACAAATGAATTAGCAAGCGCAAACGCCAATATTGCCAAGCTGATTTTGTAAGAAATTCATTAGAGGCCAAATAATAACCACCAGAGTGTTGCCTTACTCGCTTCGAGTCTCGCACAGAAGTAACCATTATCAATACCGTTCCCCCTGATTATTGTGCTTTTAGCACCTATCAATGTTGCCATATTCAATCGTGTGCATATTCCACTGCATTAGAAATTTTGCTATAGTGCCGCCTCAGCCACCCTACATAAATTTAGGGCAAATTAGCTGCGTGATAACGCGTGCTAAAAAGCCCCCCAGAAATTGGAAATAAAGGCTGATGACTCAGTTTCAAGGTTCACATATCCTTTCGGTAAACCAGCTTAATCTGGATGCCGTGCAGAACATCTTTGATGTTGCTACTCGTATGACTCCCTACGCATTAAGACAGAAACGTACCACTGTTTTAGATGGCGCGGTATTGGGCAACCTTTTCTTTGAGCCGAGCACACGTACTCGTATCAGTTTTGGCTGTGCATTTAACCTGCTAGGCGGCAAAGTTAATGAAACCGTCGGTATGGCGTCATCATCATTATCAAAAGGTGAGTCTCTGTACGATACCGCTCGAGTCCTTTCAAGCTACTCAGATGTGATTGCGATGCGCCACCCTGAAGCGTTTTCAGTCAAAGAGTTCGCAGAAGGCAGCCGCGTGCCAGTCATCAATGGTGGCGATGGTTCAAACGAGCATCCGACTCAAGCACTACTGGATCTTTTTACCATCCAAAAAGAGCTCGCCTCAGGCGGTCGTGATATTAGTGGTATGCATATCGCGATGGTGGGCGACCTTAAGTTTGGCCGCACAGTACACTCTTTATCTCGTCTGTTATGCATGTATAAAGATGTCAGCTTCACGTTAGTGTCACCAAAAGAGTTGGCAATGCCTGACTATGTGATCGATGACATTGAAAATGCTGGGCATAAGATCACAATAACAGACCAACTTGAAGGCAATTTAGATCGCGCTGATATACTCTATCTAACTCGAATTCAAGAAGAACGCTTCCCATCACAAGATGAAGCGAATAAATACCGTGGTAAGTTCCGACTTAACCAAAGTATTTATACAAAGAATTGTAAATCTAACACAGTGATCATGCATCCTTTGCCACGAGACTCTCGTGAACAAGCAAATGAACTGGATAACGATCTTAATAACCACCCTAACCTGGCTATATTTAGGCAGGCAGATAACGGTTTATTAATTCGTATGTCACTGTTTGCACTGACGCTAGGTGTTGACTCTCAATTGGAGCAATATGAGCGCCCAGTCAATTGGTATTCACGAAAAGCTGAATTTTAATCAGGCTACTGACTTTTAAGGATCTAAAATGACCCGTTCCGACGAACTATTTGAACAGGCTAAAAAAACCATTCCAGGCGGCGTTAACTCTCCAGTCCGCGCATTTAATGGTGTTGGTGGTTCTCCACGTTTTATTGAAAAAGCTGATGGCGCCTATATTTTTGACGCTGATGGCAAAAAATACATCGATTATGTAGGTTCTTGGGGACCAATGATCTTAGGTCATAATCACCCGAAAATCCGCGAAGCTGTATTAAAAGCAGTAGACAACGGTCTATCGTTTGGTGCGCCAACTGAACTTGAAGTCACTATGGCTGAAAAAGTTATCGAAATGGTTCCATCTATGGAACAAGTTCGTATGGTCAGCTCTGGTACTGAAGCGACCATGAGTGCAATTCGTCTTGCGCGTGGCTTCACTAACCGTGACAAAATCCTAAAGTTTGAAGGTTGTTACCACGGCCACGCTGACTGCCTATTAGTAAAAGCAGGCTCTGGTGCACTGACTCTAGGCCAGCCTAGCTCTCCAGGTATCCCAGAAGATTTTGCTAAGCACACATTAACTGCAACTTACAATGACCTTGATTCTGTTAAGGCACTGTTTGAACAGTACCCTGAAGCGATTTCATGCATTATCCTAGAACCTGTTGCTGGCAACATGAACTGTATTCCACCAGTAGAAGGTTTCTTACAAGGGCTGCGTGCAATCTGTGATCAATACGGCGCACTGATGATCATCGATGAAGTCATGACCGGTTTCCGCGTATCTAAAAGTGGCGCACAGGGTCACTACGGTGTCACACCCGATCTAACCACACTAGGTAAGGTGATTGGTGGCGGTATGCCAGTAGGCGCTTTTGGTGGCCGTAAAGATGTGATGCAGTTTATCGCTCCTACTGGTCCTGTTTACCAAGCGGGTACACTGTCAGGTAATCCTATTGCAATGTCTGCAGGTCTTGCACAGATGGAAGCACTCTGTGAAGATGGCGTTTACGAGCAGTTAGCTGCTAAGACGCAATACATTGCTGAAGGCTTTAAAGCGGCTGCCAACAAGCACGGCATTCCAATGGCAATCAACTACGTGGGTGGCATGTTTGGTTTCTTCTTTACCGAAGAGGAAAAGGTGACATCATTTGAACAAGTCACTCAGTGCGATGCAGAAAAATTCCCAGAGTTTTACCATGGCATGCTAGATGAAGGTGTTTACCTAGCGCCAAGTGCTTATGAAGCAGGTTTCCTATCACTTGCTCACGGTGAAGCAGAGCTTGAAGCAACGCTCGCTGCTGCAGAACGTGTATTTGCAAAAATGGCAAAAGGCTAACGCTTAAAAGTCAGTTATTGTAGACACAAAAAAAGGAGCACTTCGGTGTTCCTTTTTTATTGCCAGCTGAAAGGTTTAACCCTTAGCCTTGACCGATGTTTTAATCACAACCATTGCAACTAATGCCTGTGCCAATAAAGTTAGATTGTCTCGAACTAAACCTGGATTTTCAAAAACACCCAATCCAACAAGTTGTTTCAAACTGACAAGTAACCAAACAATTGCACCTAACAGTAAAAAACTTCGAACAAAAAAAGCCATTGCTTCGCCCCAATCACTAAATGTTGTAGTCAGTATTTATTTTGAGCACAATATACTGTTCATTTACCAGGCAGTCAATAACTTGACAGTGACAATTTTAAGTCGAAATTTACTTGGCCGACTATAAGTATTAAGTTAACGAAAATTAATCATGTAACTTGCTCAGGTTACCCTACTGCGATCAGGAGCAAACCCAAAACCACAAAAGTAGATACCACTAACAACCACAACAATATCAGTTTAAAAACCTACTAAAGAGCCCGAAATGCACCGCGTAAATCACAGTTTTAATAAAACCTTGAACTAGATAACGGTTGCGTTCTGTTTTTCACTGTGGTCTGATCGCCGCGCTCTACCAAGGAAAGCTTAAATAAGCCTTAAATCTAGACACAGTAATACTGTTTTCAGTATCCAATAAAAAATCTACCAGTGAGTAGCCCTATGTTGTACGCATTTTTAATATCGCTAGCAGTACTTGCGTTGTTGAGTATTGTGTTTGAAGAAGTTACCCATCTAAACAAAGCTAAAACAACCCTGTTTTTCGGATGTATCTCTTGGATTGCACTTTTTATGGCCGCCGGTGATCCTGGCCACGAGAAGTTAATCGAAGAGCAGCTAAACGAAAACTTGCTTGAGATTGCCACTTTATGGTTATTCCTCATGTCGACAATGACATTTGTCGCTTACCTCAATGCCAAAGGCATGATCCAAATACTGGTACAAAAGTTATTCCCACAACGAGTCTCTGTACGGATGTTAATGTTACAAGTCGCATTGTTCTCGCTGGTACTTTCAGCCATATGTGACAACGTTACCGCAACCCTAGTGTCTTTAGGGTTACTGACCACCTTTAAGCTCGATAAACAGATGCGCCGACGTATGGCTGTGCTGATAATCTTTGCCGTTAACTCTGGCGGAGTAGCCCTCATTACTGGCGATGTGACCACATTGATGATTTTCCTTGGTGGCCATGTACACATGTCGGAACTACTGCTGCTATTTGTACCTGCTGCGGTTAGCGTAATGCTACTTGCACTGCTTTTCTCGCTAAAGGCTGAAGGGGAAGTAAGCACCACACCAATCAAGAAAGAGGTACGTTCCGTCGATATTGTTATCGCGGTGATCTTCTTCAGTACCATTGTGATGACCATGGCGCTCAATATCCTGTTTGGCATCCCTCCAGTATTAACCTTCTTAACAGGCTTGTCAGTCATGTTTCTCGTTGGCCATACCACTCGAAGCAACAAAGAGGAGTTACAGATTCTGGAGTACATTCGCCAAGTAGAATACGACACACTACTATTCTTCTTGGGAATTTTGCTACTCGTTGGCATGCTTAAAGAGATAGGTACCCTTGATCTGCTCACGCAAGTCTATTCTCAGTTCGATCCGAATATATCTAACTTTGTCGCCGGTATTGGCTCGGCACTGCTTGATAACGTGCCGCTAACGGCCGCATTGTTGAAGGCTGAACCCGTGCTTAATACACCAGAATGGCTTGGGTTAACTTACTCTGTGGGAGTGGGTGGTTCATTGCTGGTTATTGGTTCTGCCGCAGGCATTATCGCCATGAGCAAAGTGAAGGAGTTAACCTTTGTTAGCTACCTTAAGTTTGTACCAGCGCTAGCACTCTGTTACAGCGTAGGTTATGGGCTTACTTTGCTGTTGGCTTACCATTTCTATGGTTAGTCACTGCATTTATGAGTGATTGTTATAAACAAAAAAGGCCTAACTGTTATTAGGCCTTATTTGTCACTATATAACTTTAATTTCAATAACTTTATTGTTGGAAATCTAGTACTAAATAGCCGGAACTTTAAACTCGGTCCCTTCAATGGACAGAACCACATCACGCGGGCGGATCTCAACCACAGTTAGCTTACCTTGGATCTTATCCCCCTGCTGCAGCTCTTTACCATCGACATTCAACCAACGGTTATCAACCACACTTGAATAAACATGAGCATTAATATTAAATTCAGGAACTTGCAGCTGGAGCCCTGCAGGCAACTGCCCATATTTAGGTATAGGATCTGATTTAGGAGTAGTCGGAATAGGGTCTAATTCCGGTTTAGAGACTGGTGTCGCTACCGCATTCTCACGCTCAACCTCTTTTAGCGCGGCTTCAAATGCAGCCACTAGATTATTATCATTTTTGGGTTTAGGTTTTCTATCTAAACCAACATCAGCCGCCGCGAGATCAACTTCATACTGCAAGGATGCCAGCATATCTTGGCCGCGTTGGTTCGCATTAGCGCCTAAGATAATCGGCTCTACATCACCACTGCTTGGTTGAGTGTTATCAACCATATTGGCGCTATCGGTTTCAACACTTTTCTGTGCAGTAAGCACAGCTGCCAACAAGTCTTGTTGTCCACTATTTGTAGAAGCTTTGCTGCCACCAGAGTTAGCAACAGCCCCATTTACGCTCACAGGTTGTCGCTGAAAGGTGGGGACATCCGTTTGTGGCATAGCCTGCGCAACAGGTAACGCTACCTTTCCGGCAAGCTTAACCCCAGCAGCATTAAATGGCTGCTCACTCAACGCAGGTTGCGCTGTCACTTGCTCGACTTCATTTTGCTGTGTATTTGATCTAGCGAATTGGTCGTCATAAGTATTAGCAACAGGCTTAAGTAACACCTTACTCAACACCCAAGCTAAAGCTATAACCGATAAAAATAGCACGACAAAAATTGCACTACGTTTTGCGATTCGATATTCATTATTATGTGTTTGGTATTGTGCCCGCGGCGTCATCACCACATCATGCTGTATCGCTTGTGATTGTTGCTTATCCCGCGTGACAGCATCCAGTAAAATAGACATTAATACAGCCTCTTAGATTGGCCTAAACGCGGGCCAATATCACTTAAGTAGAGATTTAACTGAACCAATGTTTGCGCGCCAGCAATGCCATCAGCCCGCAATCCATGCTGTCGCTGAAACGCTTTTACTTTTTGCTCAAGTTGACTATCAAATTCACTAACTAACCGCGGTGAAGACTCATTGACCATCGCCAAGCTATTCTCTAGCCATTGCAGCTGAGCTTGATTAGCAGATTTGCCGATTTCATTGACCTGACTCTTTGGCGCTTGCCATAGGATCTCAAAGGTTCCGCTAAAGTGGCGAGTAAACCAATCGCGTTTCACCCACAATTGTTGCTCGTTAAGTTGCAGTAGTATTTGCTCTCCCTGTCTCGCAACCACAGTGCCGTAAAATGCTTGTTGCTGCTCATCGACAAGATAAACAACCGCAGGAAAATTCAATCTCACAATTGAATTCCAATTGCCCTGTTGCTGATAACAAGATAGTCCTTGTTGCTGAGCAGACTGACAAGCGGTTAAACCTATATAGGGTGTTTTCCCCCATAGACCTAATATGCTGGCATAGGCATTATCGATGTCACGGCTTTGCGCTATTGCGCTTTTAAGTACTCGCTGGCTACTGTCTAACTTAGCAACTTTTGCTACTGCTGGTTGGCTACTAGCTTGCGAGGTATTAACCTTACTGACTAGATCCGTCGCATCTTGGCTAAAGAGGTAAAATGCACCACTAAAGGTCAACACTAATGCTGCCGCAACTCCAGCAGGTAACCAAAGATTACGCTTTTCAGGCTCCTCACCTAACACTTCAAGTGAAGCCATATTAATCATCTTGTTATCAATCGGCACTTTAGACTGACCGTAACTGGCCATTAAAGCGCGTTCACACAGCAAGTTGATCAGCCTTGGGATCCCACCACTATGTTTATGCAGAGCTTTTACCGCACTTTTGTGAAATAGTGGCTCATGACGTCCAGCGACCTGCAAGCGATGCTGCACATAAAGTGCAACCTCTTCAACGGTTAGTGGTAATAAGTGATAACGCGCAGTGATACGTTGAGCTAACTGTCGCAGCTCCTGACGTTTAAGCAACTGTTGCAGTTCTGGCTGACCAATTAAAATAACCTGCAGTAACTTTTTGGTATCTGTTTCTAGGTTTGTCAGTAATCTTAATTGTTCAAGCACTTCTGCCTTGAGGTGCTGTGCTTCGTCGATAATAAGAACGGTATTGCGCCCTTTACTGTGGTTATCGAGCAGAAAGGCACTTATGCGGTCAGTTAGCTGCTTTAACGTTGGCGACTCACCGTAAGTTATCTTTAGTTCATCACACAAGGTGGCGAGTAACTCTAGCTCAGTTAGCGCCGGATTTAAGATAAAGGCAGTATCAGTGTTCTCTGGCAACTGATTAAGCAAACAGCGTGATACCGTTGTCTTACCGGTACCCACCTCCCCCGTCAACAATACAAAGCCTCCAGTCTCACCTAAACCATAGGTCAGGTGTGCTAGTGCTTCTCGGTGACGGTCACTTAAAAATAGATAATGAGGATTAGGTGCAATCGAAAATGGATTGTCTTTTAACCCGAAAAACGCCTTATACATACCGCTTTCAATCCTTTTTAGAGCCGCTCACCCACCAAGAGTGGAGATAAATGGCTCTGCAGTTATTCAAACGCTTTGATGCTCGCAAGCTACACCCTTGTAGGCTATATGCGCACCAGCAAACACTTTGCGTATTGATAAAAATGTAGAAATTGCACTCACGTTAAAGCCAAGCACAACCGTTGTCAAAACTTGCTACAAGTTAAACAGCTAAAGTAAGAGGTCTATCGTGGCTGATATTGACGCCGAACATCAATTTATCCATGCTAAACTAGCACTTAAGTCCATAAATGAGCGTTACTGTGAAAATCTACCTTGTTGGCGGCGCTGTCCGCGATAGTTTGTTACATCTACCAATTAAAGATCGTGATTATATGGTGGTTGGCGCGACACCTGAGCAGATGTTAGCTCAAGGCTATAAGCAAGTCGGCAAAGACTTTCCAGTATTTCTGCACCCCAAAACTCAACAAGAGTATGCACTCGCTAGAACAGAGCGAAAAACCGCTGCCGGATATGGTGGCTTTAGTGTAGATGCCGCCCCGAATGTTACCCTCGAGCAAGATCTGCTTCGAAGAGATTTAACCGTCAATGCGATTGCTGAAGATGATGCTGGAAATAGATATGACCCATTCAATGGAGTTAACGATTTAAATAATCGGATCTTAAGGCATGTTTCAGATGCTTTTATAGAAGATCCATTGCGTGTTTTGCGAGTAGCCCGTTTTGCCGCTCGATTCCATAGTCTTGGCTTTAACATCGCAGACGAGACAAAGACACTAATGGCTAAGATAAGCCAAAGTGGTGAACTCGAAGCATTAACCGCTGAACGGGTCTATATCGAACTCGATAAAGCATTGTCGTCCGATGCACCACAGGTTTTCTTTAGCGTACTTAAGGAGTGCGGTGCATTAACCGTGTTGTTTCCAGAGATTGATGCTCTTTTTGGTGTACCACAACCCGAGCAATGGCATCCAGAAATTGACTCCGGAGTACACACCTTAATGGTGCTTGAGCAAGCAGCTAAGCTATCTAACGATAACGCGGTTCGCTTTGCTTCATTAGTGCATGATCTTGGTAAAGCGTTAAGTCCAAAAGAGACACTGCCAAAACACCACGGCCATGGTCAGAAAGGCTTACCTCTTATTAAGGCGCTTTGTAAGCGCTTTAGGGTCCCTAATGAATACCGTGATCTTGCATTACTGGTTAGCGATCAGCATCAAAACATCCATAACGCCTATGAACTTAGAGCCGAAACCATAGTGAAGCTGTTTGATAAAGCAGATTTTTGGCGTAAACCACATCGTCTTCAGCAGTTGCTATTAAGCTGTGAAGCAGATGCTAAAGGACGCACTGGTTTTGAACTGTCGCCCTACCCTCAAGCTGGCTATATTCAGCAGTGTTTTAAAGTCGCGGCTGATGTTGCAGTGAAAGACATAATTGAAGCAGGTTATAAAGGTGCGGAGATCAGACAGCAACTTACCGCGCAGCGTATTGAAGCAGTTCGAGAAGTAAAACGAGATCTCGAAAAATAAGCAAAATACAAAAATTTCAGCAAATATCTATATTAATGGTCTAGTATTATATTTGTGTTACTTAGCATAAAAATTGCACTTAGCTTGCATTTGAGCAAATATTCGCTAAGGTATTCAGACCTTAGCACTAAAATGCATAGCAAAAAATTTTTTCTATGACATAATTAGACTGTTCAGTTGTTATGTGCAGCTGTGCTTATATAATCCAACCTAAATAAAGGGAATTCCCGATGAATAAAAAAGTACTTATGATTGCTGGTGTAGCAATGACTGCCCTTCTAGGTGGCTGTGCAAACACTACTGCTCTTGAAGAAAGCGTTGCAAACCTAGGTAACAAAGTTGACCAGCTTTCAGCTGAAGTTAGCTCACTAAAATCAGATCACGGTAAAATGTCTGCAGACATCAACGATGCAAAAGCAGCAGCTATGGATGCACAAGCAGAAGCTAAGCGTGCTAACGACCGTATCGACAACGTAGCGTCTTCTTACAAGAAGTAATTACGTTTAGGAAGTAGCTTAACTTATTTAAGCGACTCCAAAAGGCTTGGTTCAAGGTAACTTGACCAAGCCTTAAATTTATCTGCTATCGCAACACCATTTCACAACTCAGCGTTCAGCAAACCCCTTCCTTCGCCCTCCATGGCGATCAGGGATAAGTACTTCCGTGTACAAAAAAGCGCCCAAGTATGGACGCCTAATTCAAGCAAGCTTATTGTGACTAACTTTGAATATTAACCGGAATACCATTTTGAGTCAGTAAGGCATCATTTGCTTTAGTGTAATCAACATCTTCTTGCCCAATAAACTCTACCACATCACGATTCATCTCAATCACGCGGTTGCTTTGTCCTTCAGATTCAGACAAAGGGGAATGCACTTCTATAATTTGCCGCCCATCAGGTTCAGTAGAGGTTTTAACGCTCTGGTTAATGACAGTGACAGAGTCACCATACTTAACTTTATTAAAGAGCCACTCGATATCATCAGGGTTCAGACGGATACAACCCGCACTCACTCGCATGCCAATTCCAAAGTCTTTATTTGTTCCATGGATCAAGTAGCTGCCATCACCATAAGAAAGCTGAATAGCGTATTTGCCTAATGGATTATCCGGCCCAGCCAATACCACTCTTGGCAGCTCCTCACCGCGCTCCTCTAAATGCTCCTTGCGGATACTTGCAGGCGGTGTCCAGCTCGGATTAGGGATCCGAGATTTAATTCGAGTCACCATCTCCGGCGTCTCTCGGCCTATTCGACCTATACCAACAGGAAATACGTGTACCTCTTGGCCACCCTTAGGGAAGTAATACAACCTCAGCTCAGCTAAGTTAATCACCACTCCTTTATGCGGTACATCAGGCAACAACATCTGGGTTGGGATTAATAAACGGGTACCCGGCCTTGGCAAAAATGGATCAACACCAGGGTTTGACTCCATTAACTCCAAAATACCTATGTTGTACTGTTTAGAGATTGTTTGGAAATAGTCGCCCTTTTCCACTACATGCTCTTGTAACTCTCCCACTAGACGACTACCGTCTTGCGGGATCTGATACACGTTAGCAAACGAAACTAGCGGTAAAGCAGCTAAGATGAACAACAGCAATGTACGCATCATCAGTATTTAAAATTCCATTAAGTTGAATAAACCAAGATTACCTTGAGCGGCAACTATTTTCTAGTCATCAGGTTAATCATAAAATCTATCTCTAGGGAGTCGAACTTAGCCTGCTGAATATGATGGCGTGTATTGTCATTGGCGCGCCAAGCATAAGGAGTCATCTCTAGTAGCGCAATCGCTTGCTCACCGGAAACGTTCACCTTGATGGACAGTCGCTCGCTCTGGACTAGCTCAAGCTCTTTAGGCAAGTTATGGCTAACAGGCTTTTCAGTCAGATCGGGATAGATAAACTCTCTTATCTGCCACAAGTGCCTAGGTCCTGCTGCCACCTGTAATAAAATCCCATCTTGCTTGAGCACTCGCGTTAACTCTTTACCCTTAAGCTGCTTGTCAATTAAGGTCACTAGATCAAAGCTTTCATCTTTAATTGGCAAGTGCTTTAAGTTTGACACGATATAAGTCGGTCCACTTTGCGACTTAGCTGCCGCAAAAATAGCGTTCTCAGCTTCAGAGATCCCAGTTTGCTCAACATCAATATCAGGTTGTTGCTCAGTGAGAATGCCCTTAACCGTTCTCAAAAAATAACCTTCGCCGCAGTCATAATCTAACTGCGACAATGATGTACCTGCTGCAAATTGAGGTAAGTTTCCAATCATCTCTGCCAGTTTCTGTGCAAGTGGTACATAGATCCCAGATTCAAGCACGTAGCGCTTGGCACGCATCACAGCTCTTGAGTCTACTTTTGGCTTTTTAACCTGGCCAAAGAGCCAGTATCCTTGCTCATTTTTGTCAAAGTGATGCTTATTCTCACAATGTAGCCCTTTAGACTCTTCATGCATCATTAACTCTGATTGGCATATTGGGCAAAGATAAATACTGTTCATAACACGCTCACGATTCAAATAATTAAGTCTAGCTTTACAGGAAGATAAATCCACACAGCACGGCGCCTAGCGCTAATCGATAGATCACAAATGGTGTCATGCCCATTTTACTAATAATCTTCAAGAAGTAATGGATACATACATAAGCGGCAACAAATGACACCACAATACCCAAACCTAGAGCTTGATAATCAATAGCTTGACCACTTGAAATCAGATCTTTCGTCACTAATATTGCTGCGCCGAGGCTCACAGGTACCGACATCAAAAATGAGAATCTTGCCGCTGCTTCACGACTAAGTCCAAGCATCAGTGCTGCAGTAATTGTGGCGCCTGAACGCGATGTCCCTGGTATAAGCGCCATGGCCTGCGCGATACCAATAACTAACGCTTTTTTCCAACCGACTTGGAATTCATTGAAACCTTGGCGCTGCATTCTATCTGCCCACCAAAGCAGTAAACCAAAAATGATAGTCGTTGCGGCAATCACTTCAATATTACGCAAATGCGTTTCAATAAAGCCTTTGGCAGTAAAACCAACAATTACCGCTGGAATAGTGGCCAATATAATCCACCAAGACAACTTACTCTCTTGGGTCTGTTTGCCGCTGGCTATACTGCTAGTCCAAGCCATAAACATAGAAAACAATTCTTTTCGGAAATACATTACCACTGCGAGTAATGAGCCCGTATTCACTGCCACATCAAAAGATAATCCTTGATCCTGCCAATCTAATAATTGCGCCGGTAAGATCAGATGCGCAGAGCTTGAGATGGGTAAAAACTCGGTGAGGCCTTGAATTAGCGCCAATATAATCACCTGAAACGTGTCCATAACTATCCTATTTTAAAAAGCGACTTAAGCAGACCAATTGAACTCAATAGGCCATAATTTTTGTTGTGATTTATCGTATTCGTTCCAGAGCGACTGATATGATTCCAAAACAACAGGATGTTGAAGCTCAGGGGCTATCTCAGCTAACGGCCACAGTACAAATGCGTTGTATAAGATTTCGGCACGGGGCAGTACTATCGGCTTCTGACAAACGATGTCATCATAAAGCAGTAGATCAAGATCTAAGGTTCTTGCAGCAAACTTTTTAGCGCCCACTACGCGACCATGATCTTGTTCAATTTGTTTGAACCTCGCGACGACGTCTTCAATGGATAATTCGGTTTCGGCTGCAACCACCATATTAAGGAAGTTAGTCCCATCAAAACCGACTGCTTCGCTTTCAAAAACCGATGACAGCACTAGCTCATCAAAATGATAATCCAAATCAATTAATGCAGCCTTAAGGTAGCGAACGGGCTCAATATTGCTACCTAAACTGATGTAGAGCTTGGCCATTTATGCATGACCTCTTTCTATCTCGACACCAACAGCAACTGCAGTAGGTACTGCCCCAGGTTTCATCACTTTGACTTTAACCCAAGGTACATTGAACTCATTCATCACACAGCTAGCAACCAACTCAGCAACGGTTTCAATTAACTCTATAGGCTTTTCAGTGATTAGCGCAGTGAGTCGATTAGATACCGTTTCATAGCAAAGCGCGTTCTCATAGGCATCGCTTGCCGCTGCCAAACGATTATCCCACGCCATATCTAAATCCAGTAACAAGGTTTGATGGATCTGTTTTTCCCATTCATAGATCCCAATAACGGTTTCTATTTTAAGTTCTCTAATCAGTACTTTATCCATGTTTTCTCCAAAACCTTAATCATTGCCACTGAGGTCTGATAAGCTAAAACGAACAAAAAGGATATAATCCGTCGCAAAGCTGAGATATTGCTCTATGGCTCTTTCGAACAAGAACAAATCCAAGTAGGATAAGTTCTCGTAAATAAAGAATTAATAAAAACAGCCGCTTTTTATAGCAAGGTAGCTAATAGAGATATTCAAAGCTGTTTTTTATGCTCTCATTCACTGCTAAACCCATAAGGCTGTCAGTTGAATATAAAGAGCATTTTTTTGTGTGGCGCGATAATACCCTAAGACGGATAAGGAAACCAATTTGACCACAATAGCACTAACAATATTAATGATAATGGGCGCCTATTTGGCAGGCTCAATATCGAGTGCTGTTCTGGTGTGTAAAATGCGTGGCCTGCCCGACCCTAGAACTGAAGGTTCGGGAAACCCCGGAGCCACCAATGTGCTGCGCATAGGCGGTGCAAGTTCTGCAGCACTGGTGCTATTTTTTGATATGCTCAAAGGTGCCGCCCCCACTTACCTAGCCTTTAGATTAGGCGTCGATCCAATCTCCTTAGGCCTCATTGCTATAGCCGCTTGCCTAGGCCATATCTTTCCAATATTTTTTGGTTTTAAAGGCGGTAAAGGTGTAGCAACAGCTTTTGGTGCGATGGCGCCAATTGGTCATTTTTTAGCACTATACCTAATGCTCACTTGGGCTATCATAGTCTTAATCACTCGCTACTCCTCTTTTGCTGCTATTTGTACAGCACTGCTCGCACCTGTTTATACTTGGTGGCTCGACGACAGATTTACCATTCCAGTGGCGATGCTTTCAACACTTATCGTGATCCGTCACCGTGACAATATTAAACGCCTGTTAAAAGGTGAAGAATCTAAAGTGTCCCGCAAAAGGCGTAACAAAAGCCTATAGAAATATTTTCTTACGTGGCAAAGGCCATAAAAAAACGGCGCAAGTAGCGCCGTTTTTATATTGATAGCCAGTCGTTAATCGACAGGTTCTAAAGTATCCAGCGGCCATCTTGGCTGACCTTTAACAGCAAGATCATCAGTCTGCCCTGCTTTCAAGCGCTGCAGACCCGCATAAGCGATCATTGCACCATTATCAGTACAAAACTCGCCACGTGGATAAAACACCTTACCACCAAGGTTAGTCATCATTTCAGCTAACTGAGCGCGTAAACGGGTATTGGCACTCACGCCGCCGGCAATCACTAAACGCTGGTAACCCGTCTGCTTCAAGGCACGCTTACATTTTATCGCTAAGGTATCAACCACCGCCTCTTCAAATGCACACGCTATATTGGCACGCGTTTGCTCATCATTTGGCTCTGCCGCTATGGTATTAGCTGCAAATGTCTTAAGCCCTGAAAAGCTAAAGTTTAGCCCAGGCTTGTCGGTCATCGGTCTTGGGAAACGATAGCTATTAGCCACACCTTTAGCTGCCAATTTCGACAACCTTGGCCCACCAGGGTAATCCAGCCCCATTAATTTGGCGGTCTTATCAAACGCTTCACCGGCAGCATCATCAACAGACTCGCCTAAAACCTCATAACGACCAATCCCTTCAACGCCCACAAGCATGGAATGACCGCCCGACACAAGTAATGCCAGAAATGGAAACTCAGGTACGTCATCTTCAAGCATTGGCGCGAGTAAATGCCCTTCCATGTGATGGACGCCTATTGCGGGCTTATCCCATGAAAACGCTAACGCCCGACCTACGCAAGCACCTACAAGCAAGGCACCGATTAGGCCTGGACCTTTGGTGTAAGCAATACCGTCAATATCTTCGATAGTCATATCGGCATCAGCTAACGCTTGACGGATCAGCGGCACGATTTTGCGTACATGATCGCGAGACGCCAACTCAGGAACAACCCCACCGTAATCGGCGTGCAATTTTACCTGACTATATAAGGTATGTGATAAAAGCCCTTTATCGTCATCGTAAACGGCGATTCCTGTTTCATCACAAGATGTCTCTATTCCTAAAACCCGCATTGTTTCTCATCTTTACTTCATATATATTGCCGACAATTCTACCTGCTGTGCTTTAATTACTCCATAGCACAACCGCCATCTGAGTAGATTATTAGTAAGAAGACGTCATTCTGTTCGCTAATAAGGGTTTACAACAGGGGGCGAGTCGGTATAGAATTCCGCACCATTTTTAAATTATCTGAGTCAAGTAATTGTCTCAATACAACCTACACCTAAGGGGTGATGGCGTATGCCAATTATTAAAGTACGTGAAAACGAACCATTCGACGTAGCTCTTCGTCGTTTCAAGCGCTCTTGTGAAAAAGCTGGTATCTTAGCTGACGTTCGCGCTCGTGAATTCTACGAGAAGCCAACTACTGCACGTAAACGTGCTAAAGCCGCTGCTATCAAGCGTCTTGCTAAGAAGCTTTCTCGCGAAAACGCACGTCGCGTACGTTTATACTAATCTCATTATGAGCCTAATTGATCAGCTAAAAGAGCAAATGAAAGACGCCATGCGTGCCAAACAAAAGGTGCGCTTGGGGACTATTCGTATGGCACTAGCGGCCATCAAACAAATTGAAGTGGACACCCGCGAATCTTTGAATGATGACCAAGCTATAGCGGTCTTAACCAAAATGGTTAAACAGCGTCGTGATTCTATTGCTCAATATGCAGCAGCAGGACGTGACGAATTAGCACAAATTGAAGCAGATGAAATTCAAGTACTTGAAGAGTTTCTGCCTCAACCTCTTACTGAAGAGGAAATTGTTGTGCTAGTTGATGCAAGCATCTCTGAGATGGGCGCATCCTCCATGGCGGACATGGGTAAAGTAATGGGATCATTAAAACCTAAAGTAATGGGCAGAGCAGATATGGCGGCAATTGGCGCTATGATCCGTGCAAAACTCAAGTAGTTTTAGTTTTAATGATGAATAAGCCGTGCTTTTGCGCGGCTTGTTTGTTTTCGATTTTCTCTATTTTAACTTCACGAAATTAAAGGCGGCATTTAACAACACTAATGGCGATACCTCGTGATTTTATCAATGAGCTAGTAGCTCGCACTGACATTGTCGACTTGATCGACCCCAAAGTGCCCCTAAAGAAGGCGGGTAAAAACCACTCTGCCTGTTGTCCTTTTCATAGCGAAAAATCTCCCTCTTTCACCGTTAGCAGAGACAAGCAGTTTTACCATTGTTTTGGCTGCGGCGCACACGGAAATGTGATTGATTTTGTCATGGAATATGACCGACTCGATTTCGTGGATGCGATTGAAGAACTCGCAGGACAGTTAGGGCTTGAAGTTCCACAAGAGCAAGGAACCGGCAAGCCTCGCGATCAAGAGCTTAGTCGTGATTTATACCAACTGATGGAAGAGTCGAGCTTATTCTTTCAAAGTCAGTTAAGACAACACCCAGATAAACAAAAAGTACTTGATTACTTAGCCCATCGTGGGCTTTCAAAAGAGGTAGTCGAGCACTTCAATATTGGTTTTGCTCCCGATGGCTGGGACGGCTTACTCAGTCGCTATCGTCAAAATCAAGATTCACAGAACAAGCTGCTCACGGCAGGCATGGTCATCGAAAATGATAGCGGTAAGCGCTATGACCGATTTCGTGACCGATTAATGTTCCCAATTAGGGACAGACGCGGCCGAGTTATTGGCTTTGGCGGCAGAGTTTTAGGAGAAGGTACGCCAAAGTACTTGAATTCTCCAGAAACGCCCATATTTCATAAGGGCAATGAGCTTTATGGATTGTATGAGCTGAAACAGCGTCATCGAGATCCACAACAAGTTCTCATTGTTGAAGGCTATATGGACGTCGTTGCTCTTGGGCAATTTGGCGTTGATTATGCTGTGGCGTCGTTAGGCACTTCAACTACCGCTGATCAATTTCAGCTGTTACTGCGTAGTGCAAAAGAGGTTATCTGCTGTTACGACGGCGACAAGGCAGGCAAAGAAGCCGCTTGGCGCGCACTTGAGACAGCATTGCCACTGTTAAAACCGGGCAATCAAGTTCGCTTCATGTTTTTACCTGAAGGCGAAGACCCTGACACGCTAGTGAGACAGATTGGTAAAGAAAAGTTTGAACAGAATATTAGCCAAGCCATGGCACTTCCTGAGTTTCTATTTGAAAACTTAGCGAAAAAGTTTGGTAAAGAAGACAAAAGTGTTCTGGCAAAAAATGCCATTAAACTGATAGAAAAAGTGCAAGACACTGTATTGCAGAGTCTGCTGCTTGAAGATTTAGCACACAAGCTAAGAATGAACGGTGCTGATGAGCTTAAACGAAAATTTAACTTTTCGTCTAAGACGGCCGATAAACCTAAACAGCACAAAGCGTTGAAAGGACGGGGTACACCATTGCGACTAGCCATTGCATTGTTAGTACAGCATCCGCGCCTAGGTGAAAAATTACCTGAGCAACTCGCGCTAAAACACGTACAAATGCCAGGCATTGACTTGCTAGCCCTTGTACTAGATTTAACTCGCGGCAAAGTAATGAGCAGCGCACAACTACTTGAACAGTTCAGGGGCGATAACCAATTCAGCACCCTAAAAAAACTGACCCAATGGGATCATCAAGTGGCGGATGAAAACTTACTTAAAGAGTTAAAAGGCACCTTAGTGTGGTTAAACAATCAGTATCTGGAGCAACGCTACCAAGAGCTGAGTTTGAAAACTAACCTCACAAAAGATGAAAGATTACAGCTAAGCAAGCTAATTTCAGTGATTAAAAGTAAGGCATAGGTTCAAAATCCGCCTCAAAAGTAAACACTTGGACTAGCACAGTGAAGCACCGAAGGCTATAATTAACGACTTGCGTGGCTGTTTTTCGCCCGTCGTTTTAACTGTTTCCCAACTTGGATGATATCTATGGATCATACTCCGCAGTCGCAACTTAAATTGTTGCTTGCCAAAGGTAAAGAGCAAGGTTACTTAACCTACGCAGAAGTGAACGATCACCTACCTGCAGACATGGTCGACTCTGACCAGATCGAAGATATTATCCAGATGATCAATGACATGGGTATTCGAGTCTATGAACAGGCTCCGGATGCTGATGAAATCATGATGTCTGAAGACAGCACCGATGATGATGCTGCCGAAGAAGCTGCTGCCGCGTTAGCGACAGTGGAAGCTGAATTAGGTCGTACTACTGACCCAGTGCGTATGTACATGCGCGAAATGGGTACGGTTGAGCTACTGACCCGTGAAGGCGAGATTGTTATCGCCAAGCGTATTGAAGAAGGGATCAACACGGTTCAAGCTTCAGTTGCTGAATATCCGCAAGCCATTGCAATGATCTTAGAGCAGTTCGATCGCTACGAAGCAGAGGAAGTTAGACTATCTGACATCATCTCTGGTTTCATCGATCCAAATGCAGAAGACGTTGCGCCAACAGCAACTCACGTTGGTTCTGAACTGTCTGATGAAGAGTTAGACGATGAAGACGATGACGACGATGATGAAGATGAAGAAGAGGAAGGTCCAAAAGGTCCTGATCCTGAAGAAGCTAAAGAGAAATTTACTACGCTTCGAGTTGCTCATGAAAGAGCATTAGAGATCATCTCTATCAAAGGTCGTGGCCACCCTGAATCTACTGTAGCCCTTTTTGAAATCGGTGAGATCTTTAAAGAGTTCCGCTTGATGCCTAAGCAGTTTGACCGCTTAGTTAAAAGCATGCGCGCAATGATGGATAAAGTACGTGTTCAAGAACGTTTGATCATGAAGCTTTGTGTTGAACAAGCGAAAATGCCTAAGAAAAACTTCGTTAAGGTATACACCAGCAACGAAAGTAGCATCGAATGGTTCAATGAAGAACTCGCATCGGGTAAGCCATACGCAGAAGGCCTTAAAATGGTCGATTTTGATGTTCAGCGTTGCCGTGCAAAGCTTGACGCGATTGAAAATGAAACCGGTCTAGCGATTGGTGCGATTAAAGATATCAACCGTCGTATGTCTATCGGTGAAGCGAAAGCACGCCGAGCAAAGAAAGAGATGGTCGAAGCGAACTTACGTCTTGTAATTTCGATTGCTAAAAAGTACACCAACCGTGGTCTACAGTTCTTGGATCTCATCCAAGAAGGTAACATCGGTCTAATGAAAGCGGTAGATAAGTTCGAATACCGTCGTGGTTATAAGTTCTCAACTTATGCAACATGGTGGATCCGTCAGGCGATTACTCGTTCTATTGCTGACCAAGCAAGAACTATTCGTATCCCTGTGCATATGATAGAGACGATCAACAAGCTAAACCGTATCTCTCGTCAAATGCTACAAGAGATGGGACGTGAGCCATCACCTGAAGAGCTTGCTGAGCGCATGTTAATGCCTGAAGACAAGATCCGTAAGGTATTGAAGATTGCTAAAGAGCCTATCTCAATGGAAACGCCAATTGGTGATGATGAAGATTCGCACTTAGGTGACTTTATCGAAGATACCACGCTTGAGCTTCCATTAGACTCTGCGACTGGCGAAAGCTTACGTAATGCAACACACGAAGTTCTTGCAGGCCTAACCGCCCGTGAAGCGAAAGTACTGCGTATGCGTTTTGGTATCGACATGAACACCGACCACACGCTAGAAGAAGTAGGTAAGCAGTTTGATGTAACGCGTGAGCGTATTCGTCAAATTGAAGCTAAAGCGCTACGTAAGCTGCGTCACCCTTCTCGCTCAGAGATTTTGAAGTCTTTCCTAGACGAATAGTCTGAGTTAAGAGACGAGTAGTTTCTAACTAGATTCAAAACTCATTGAAAAAGCTGCCTCATGGCAGCTTTTTTGTTTCTGCGCTTACTAATCGACTTAATATTGATTAACAGATAAGCAGTTGAACCATTAGAGCTAAAATCAGCGAAAAACTCAGGTGACAAGCGCTTTTAAACCTCGTATACTTCTTTTCGCTTTCGGTAGTGACGACTATCCTAAGTCGGCCCCTTAGCTCAGTTGGTTAGAGCATACGACTCATAATCGTCAGGTCCCCAGTTCGAGTCTGGGAGGGGCCACCAATTAAAAACGAAGAAGCCTACCTTGTGTAGGCTTTTTTGTGTCTGAAATTTGTGGGCAATGGAAGCTCTACTCTCAACTGCTAGACGAACGTCATCGTCATCAATTCTCGCAGTTCGAGTCTGGGAGCGCCACCAATACAGATAAACCTGTAGTAGATTAGTTCCTACTACGGCTTTTTCATATCTGGAGTTTACAGTTGTTGTAATAGGTGATGTAGTGTTCTAAGTCACATTAGAAATTCTCTTGCTTGTCTTTCCCCCTTCATTTACCGTTGATTGATTCGTCTTTTATAACGTACATTTACTTTCAGATACTTTGAAATCATAAAGGGATTTATATGGAAGAATTAAAACGTTCAAATGAGTACTCTAGCTATGATCTCATCAAGCTAGCGAGTCAAGCCCAAAGGGAAGGACGAAATGTTGAGGCCTTGAACTTAATGAAGGAAGTGATCCAGCAGGGAACAGATACAGGCGAAGCGTTAGATCGGGGAGTATTTACTAAAATCATACCCTACTTTCAAAAAGCAGGGCTTTATCTAGAAATGGAACCTTATTGCCATGAACACCTGTTCTTACATTGGAACCGTTCGATTTCTCGAAGTTTGGGGCATCAGCCTGTTGATATCCAAAAGGCTTACTTTTTCCTAGGTGTTTCTAAAGTTTATTCAAAAATGGCACTTGCAGCTAAAAGGGAAAAACAAGTCACTGATGAACAAAACTTCCTAAAAGAAGCAAAACACCACAATTCTCTCTACACCCAACATAAATCTATTGGCGAACAAGAACAGCTTGAGATTGAAATTAAAGAGTTAATTGAGCTATTTGGTGAAGACCGCACTAAATGGCCACCAGTCTTTCAACGCAGACTTGGGATTGAATGTACTAGCTCAGATTTGAGCTGACTACACCCATATGCTAATAACAACACTAAAGTTTTACCCCATTCATATGTGGGTGTTCAGCGAGGGCTAACATAGCGAGATCCTCATGAGTGTCACCGTAGGCAAATACTTCACTATAATCACTCAGACAAAACTGTTGCTGCACTTTGGTTGCTTTCATCTCACAACTGCAATCCCCCGCCAGATAGCGACCAGTGTAACTGCCCTGCTCGACAGCCATTTGACTGCAGATTAACCTTATCCCCATAGATTCACACCAAGGCTGTAAATAAATATCGAGAGAGGCTGACACAAGCACAACCTCTGTTCCTTCTGCCTGATGCTGTTTTAGTACCTTCATCATTTCAGGACGGATGGACTTGGGGATGACACTAAGCGCATATTGCTTACCAAGTGTTGTAATAGTGTCTTTGTCTCGCCCTACAAAAGCACAGTAGCTCACCAGTGGCCTAAGCTTACGAGCAGGAATAATGCCCAGTCGGTAAAGTAGGTATAACGGAGAAAGGAAAATAGAGCCTAGAAAAAGCCGCATAGGGCTAGCCGAATATAGGATGAACCGAGTGTACATATCATGATGGGTTAGTGTACCATCAAAATCGAATAGCGCTAATTTCAAGCTGTCTTCCTCTTTATAAACAATCCATGTAACTTGAGTGACTCAACAACAGTATCTCGTTTAACAGTTGTTATCTACCCACTAAAAAGGGCTGCAAAGCAGCCCCTTTATTTCAGATAACAGTGAGCCTAGGACTCGGCAACAACTTTACGTTTCTGGTGGGCTAGGATTAATCCAATCAAACAGATAACACCAACAGCAATTCCCACAGGCTGGCTCATCTCTTGTGGTAAACCAAGACCTATACCTGCAGTCATAATGTAGGACACTGTTACACAGGTACCAACAATGGCAGGTAAGCTGACTATCCAATGGAAAGTGCCGCGATCAAACAGGTACTTAGTTGCTAACCACAATACACTGGTCGATAACAACATATTAGAGAAGGCGAAGTAGCGCCAAATCAATGAGAAATCGATTTTAGTCATGAAGTAAGCAATGATTAAAATTGGAATAGCCAATAGCAGACGGTTACGCATACTTTGCGGGATCTTAAATGCATCAGTAATAGTCAGACGCAGCGAACGGAACGCTGTATCACCTGAGGTAATAGGAAAAATCGCCACGGCAATAATCGCCATAATACCACCCGCAACCCCTAGGTAAGTTGTTGCCACTTGGTTCACAACCAGACCTGGCCCACCCGCATCGAGAATACTCTTAAGCTCTACATAGCCGCCAGGGAATGCTGCAATACCCGCTAAAGCCCATACACATGCGACAATACCTTCAGACATCATCGCACCATAATAAACAGGACGAACGTATTTCTCATTGGTTAAACAACGCGCCATGATTGGCGCTTGAGTAGAGTGAAAACCACTAATCGCACCACAAGTAATAGTCACAAACAGTAGCGGCCATACAGGTAAACCGTCTGGGTTCGGCGCTAATAGGTCATTGTTATAATGGCTATGGTCGAAATAGGCAAAAATATCACCGACTTCAGGTAACTGCGGCGCACTCACTAACAATCCTATTGCGATAGAGACTGTCATAACGATCATCAATAAGCCGAACAATGGGTAAAGCTTGGTGATGATTTTATCGATAGGTAGCATGGTTGCAAAAAAGTAGTAACCTAGGATAACTAACACCCAGAAGGTGTTATTAGCGAGAATCGTTCCCTCAAAGTAATCCAAGCTACTTAGCAGTCCAGCTGGGCTCATAATAAATACCACCCCGACGAAGAACAGCAACATCGCAGTGAACACTAGCATGACGCCTTTAAAGTAGATGTTGAAGTAATGCCCGGCAATTTCAGGCAGACTTTTACCATCCTCTTTGATGCTCAACACGCCTGAGAAGTAGTCGTGTACTGCGCCGCCAATAATGTTACCCAACACAATCCAAACTAATGCGATAGGGCCATACAGCGCACCTAAGATAGGGCCAAAGATGGGTCCAACACCGGCGACATTAAGAAACTGAATGAGGTAAGCTTTAACCGGATGCACTTTTACATAGTCCACACCGTCATCAAAACGTGTTTGAGGGGTTTTTGCTTTTGGATCAATGCCAGCTTGTTTCTCTACAAAAGGGCTGTAGAACTTATAAGCGAGCAATAATAATCCAATACAAATAAAGAAAATAAGCATGTTTTGTTAATCCGTATTTTGTAGGGTAATTATTGTTATCCAAGTGTCAGTCACATCCATTCTACGGTCAAGTAACAATGTGTTATACCAAGGTCGAGTTCGCATGCTTGCGTTTTTAAAGTAGAGAGATTTCACCGCTTTACTGTAATACAACTACATTAACAACAGCTAATTAACAAACCCTACAATAACGGGGAGTTAGTATCTGTTTGACGCCTTTCCGACCCCTTCGGTAATGATTGCCTTAGACCAAGATATAGATTGAATCATCGATGTTATCGTTATAAAAAATAATCACCCAAAAATTAGCTGAGAGTACTATTTAACAATTAGCTTCACTTTATAGCGCTAAGTAGCAGCATTTCTATAGCAATACCTTTTGTAAATTCAACGTAACTTAAGCTCGTTGATTAAGCCCTTACGAGCATCTTCAAATAGAACAGGTATAGACTGAGCCAATCCCCGCCATAAACACCGCCATCGGAGTTCGCTCTGTAAATAAGCGCAGACTTAATCGCTTCCATCATCTCTCGTCTCAATAAGGCATTTCTCTATCCATAAAAATAGGATAGATTGAGTTGTATCAATCGTAATAGAGGAATGTATAAACAGATGAAACAGAAGAGCATATTAGTAAAAAGCTACTTTGCCAAAATTGAAACAGATAAACAGCAGCAGATGTGGGAGGCAAAACCCAAGACCACTGAGTGGGAATATTCTAGCTGCAAAGTGGATTCACAAAGGCTTAATGACGATCTGCAGCAAGCTATTGAGTCTCTTAATGCACAAGGCTATAGAGTGGTGCAAATCACCCCTATCACCTCTGGCGACTTCCACTTTAGCGACCACTTAAGCGATCCGCATCTATTGGGTAATGGAGTGACCACTGAAGGCGGCTACGGTTACGGATTTTCCTACACAGACAGCTTAGTCATTTTGGCTGAACAGGTAGCATCTGAAATTGAAACTCTCCCTGCAGAAGAGCCTACGATTATGTCAGAGGATGTGATTGTTGTTGATTAACCCGAATTGAGATTAAGTGTTAAACGTTCTGAAATAAGAACTCTAGTGTAAATGTAATAATGACTTGATGAATACGCTCAGAGACAGCATCTTCTTTACTCCAGTTATATTCAGGGGTCACTGAGTAAAATAACCAATCACGGGCAAAGTTCTGTCGATAAGTAAAATCTACACTCGCATTTTGAATATAGTAGTAAGGCTCATCGACACTGTGTATTGCCCCTTGGTAACTAATCGCTTGAGTGCTACTAATGTATTGATAAAGCTGCACACTTGATCCCAACTCCCAACCATTTCCGCGGTTCTCGTATTGCGCAGCACCGCTCCAGCGTAGCAGGAAAGTCTCATTAAATGAGTGCTCGACATCCAATTCACTAGACTGTCCAGTAACCTTTTTTTCTTGATAGAGTTTTTGGGTAAAGCGGGCAACGGTATTATCTGAGAACGGGTAAGTGTAACGCCACCTTGCTTCAACTTTGGGCTTTAAATTAGCTTGAATATTAAAACTGCTTCGCCCCTTGGCATACCAATCATAGCGCAGACCAACTTCGCGATCTCGATCTGTATTTGGCGCTTTCGATGCCACAAAAAGATCGTCTTCTTCTGACGAACCCAAAATGAGCTTAAGGCGCTTATTAACGCCTGGAAGGTTTAAACGAGCATTAAAGTTGGCTCTATATTTAAAACTTTCCTCCCCATAGAACGAGAAGTCGTTGTACCAACGGATGACAGTGCCAGCTCGCGCATCCTCTTCTATACGATCGTCAACAAAGAAGCTATCGAACCAGATAGCTGGCTGACAAAATTTGGTATTGAGGTAATCAAATGCTCGATCTATTGTCTGATTTTGCTGCGAGATACTATGGCAAGGATCATCATCTTCCGCCTCGGTTTGAGGGCTTGCAGCTGGCTGTTTAGCGTCTGCTACCTCTGTCTGCTCGCCAGACTGTAATGATGATGCCACTGGTCGCTCAGAAGATGGTTCCGCAGCAAAGGCTGGTAGCAATGCCATTAAGCTAACAATAATAACAGCTACAAATGTTTGGGATTGCGACGACAAGCAATTAACTCAATGACAAGAAGTATTTCCCAATAGTAACACTAGCCACATTTGGGCTACAGTGATTTAACTAAAAAACAGCTTTATCGCGACACAACTTTAGCGAATGACTTAAAACGAAAAAAAGCAGGAATAAAATATTATACCAATTCCATTAAAGATGTGATCAATTCAGAGCTTTCTCAGGGCTTTCAATTCAAGGCGCATTGTGGAAGAAATGGTTATTCCCTTTTAAGACAATGCAACGCAGCAGTGAATGTCCTGAGAAGCTCAC